>JAUXHY010000201.1 GCA_030621275.1 bacterium
AGCTTGGGTATCCCTGTTCCCCCCGGATTTACTCTTACAACCAGTGTATGTAATTATTATTATGATAATAAATTAGAGTACCCTTCTGAATTAGATAGGCAAGCAAATCAAGCCATTCAGCAAACAGAAGAAATTATGCAACAAGGATTTGGTAACGCAGAGAATCCATTATTGCTCTCTGTTCGTTCCGGTGCCCGACAGTCAATGCCAGGAATGATGGAAACCGTTCTTAATATCGGATTAACCAGCAAAACTATCCCTGGATTGATTGCAAAAACAAATAATCCACGTTTTGTTTATGATGCCTATCGTAGACTAATTACAATGTATGCCGATGTAGTTATGGAAAAATCTGAAGGCGCTGAACCAAAAGATGGTCACGGAATACGCCACCGACTAGAAAACATCTTAGATAAATATAAAGATAAAAATGATTATAAATCCGATACAGATTTAAATGCTGACGATTGGAAATATATTACTGAGCAGTTTAAAGAGGAAATTAAAACAGTTCTTGGTAAAGAATTCCCCGATGACCATATGGAGCAATTATGGGGCGGGATTGGTGCTGTATTTAAAAGTTGGAATGGTAAACGAGCTGTAAGTTATCGTAAAATTGAAAACATTCCCGGCGAATGGGGAACTGCAGTAAATGTACAGGCAATGGTCTTTGGTAATCTTGGTGACAATTCTGCAACCGGAGTTGCTTTTACGCGTAATCCTGCAACAGGTGAAAATAAATTTTTTGGCGAGTGGTTACGAAATGCTCAAGGTGAAGATGTTGTCGCGGGAATTCGTACGCCACTACAGCTTAACGAAACAACAAAAGTTCCCGGAGATACTTCCGAATCTTTAGAAACAGCGTTTCCTAATATCTACATTGATTTAGACAAAATCCGTATCGACCTTGAAAAACATTATACTGATATGCAGGACATTGAATTCACGATTCAAGATGGTCGTTTATGGATGCTGCAAACACGAACCGGAAAACGTAACGGACAAGCTGCGATCAAAATGGCGGTTGATATGGTACATGAAGGAATGATAGATAAAAATGAAGCTTTAATGCGTGTTCTGCCAAGCCAGTTAGACGAACTCTTACATCCAATGGTTGATCCAGAAGAAGAACGGAAACAGTCGGCATTAGCGAAAGGATTACCCGCCGGCCCCGGTGGCGCTACCGGACAAATTGTTTTTACAGCTGATGATGCAGAAGAACAGGCAGGACAAGGCAAAAAAGTAATTTTGGTACGCGATGAAACATCGCCGGAAGACGTACACGGCATGCATGCCGCAGTTGCGATTTTAACCTCAAAAGGCGGTATGACAAGTCATGCTGCATTGGTTGCTCGCGGATGGGGTAAATGCTGCATCGTAGGTTGTGAATCTCTACATATTTCTGCAGCAGATAAAATTCTTGAAGTTGGTGATAAAAAATATAAAGAAGGTGATTGGCTTACCCTAAATGGTACAGCCGGTAAGGTTTATGAAGGACAACTTCCACTTAAAGATGCTAATCCTGATTCAAATCAAGAATATGCGGAATTAATGGAATGGGCTGACGGAGTACGCAAGCTGGGCGTTAGAACTAACGCTGACCGTCCAGAAGATGCTGCTTTAGCACGGAAATTTGGCGCGAAGGGTATCGGCTTATGCCGCACAGAGCATATGTTTTTTGACCCACAGAGAATTTTAGCAATTCGTAAAATGATCCTCGCCGAAACAGAAAAAGAACGACGCTCGGCAGTAATGGAACTATTACCATATCAAAAAGCAGACTTCAGGGGTATCTTGGATGCTATGCGCGATTTACCGGTAACCATTCGTTTACTGGATCCACCATTACACGAGTTTATTACACTTGATGAGGATGGACTTAATGAATTAGCGGAAGAATTGAATGTGGCGAGCAAAGATATCCAGAAACGCGTTGACGAATTGCACGAGTTCAATCCAATGCTTGGACATCGTGGGTGCCGTTTAGGAATTGCCTATCCTGAAATAACCGAAATGCAAGCTCGGGCAATTTTAGAAGCCGCTGCAGAATTAACCAAGGAAGGCAAATCTGTTCATCCGGAAATAATGATTCCGTTAATTGGTTCACTTGCTGAATATAAAAATCAGGAAGCGATTGTACGCACAATTGCTGACAAAGTAATGGATGAACAAAATATCAAATTTGATTACCTCGTTGGTACAATGATCGAATTACCACGCGCTTGCTTAGTTGCCGATGAAATTGCTGAAGCTGCAGAATTCTTTAGCTTTGGAACTAATGATTTAACTCAAACCACTTACGGCTTTAGCCGTGATGATATTGGTGGATTTTTACCGGTTTACTTGGAAGAAAAAATCTTGCCGGTCGATCCATTCCAAAGCATAGATCAAGGCGGTGTGGGACAATTAGTGGAAATGGCGGTTAAAAAAGGTCGCGCCACGCAACCCGACATCAAACTTGGTATTTGCGGTGAACATGGTGGTGACCCTAACAGTGTCGAATTTTTCCATAATGTTGGATTAGATTACGTTAGCTGTTCGCCCTTCCGCGTTCCGGTTGCAAGATTAGCCGCAGCAAGAGCTAATTTGAAGAAATAGATCATCATTTATATTTAGATGATAACAAGAAACCGCCATTTCGGCGGTTTCTTGTTTTAATTTTAAGACTTCTTATTTAAAATTAATCTACCAGTGCTTATATCAACTCCATAATTGGAATGATAATATTGGTAGTCATTTCTTAACACATAAACCAAGTCTCTAATGAACTGAAACAGTGGTCTACCTTCATCAATTTTATCCATTAACTGAATTAAAGCCTGTCCCCATTTTTCGCCCTTTTTACACTTCTGCAATTCAGGATAATCTTTTATTTTATTAAAAAACTCTTTACTATCATGTATGCTATCAATTTTTTTGACAAGCTCATCTTTATTTAATGTAATAGAATTCTTGTCTTCTTCTGACATGAGAAACGATGCGTTTACAAGCTCCATTATGCTAAAATTCATTTCAAAATCAGGTTGTGAAACAAACCAATAACCAAAGAATTCATTTTTTGTAGCTGCATCTTTTAATAGTTTAAGATTTTCAGCATTGTCTCCGTCTAAAAACACAACGCTGAATATCCCTTTATCTATGTCATTTCTTAAATTTTCCTTAAAAGACAAGCCTTTCCTTCGCCTCTCAATAAATTCACCTGATAAATTTATAAATTCAAAGGCAATGTGTTGTCCAAACAATGATTTAATTGCTCCAAATTCTGTGTAACCCTCTAAATAAAATTTTATTTTTGTGCTATAATCAAACCCTAGCTGAGCAATATAATTCTTTTCAGCTTTTTTATCTCCATCTCTAAGTCTATTATTTCCATATAATCGCTTCTTCAAATCGGTTGGCATTACCCCGAAGCCCATTTCATCTTCCTCTTTTAGTTCTTTTTTAAAAATATTTTCATAAGTGATACGAATTATTTCAGACATTAACAGCAATATAATCGCCCCGCCCAAATTTCCTTTAAGTT
>JAUXHY010000214.1 GCA_030621275.1 bacterium
ATACTACTGAGAAATTGATAAGTAAATTAATCTATATTATTCTTAAGAATCCTCCAAAAAGTACGCAAATTTCAAACTCGGTCAATGAAATTGTAGATCAATTCTTAAAGCTTATCAAGTTGCGTAAATATAAAACAAAAGTGTATTTACCAATTGAAAATTTATCGTTTTCCTCAGATATTCCAGAAATCTGCTATACAGATAATATTGTTCTGAGGAAACTAAATTATGAAGAGTTAACAGATTTATTCCAAAATCCATATGGACACCCGGATTTTTATGAATTAGTTCGAGTTGCTTTAATTATAGAATATCAAGATACTCTTTGTATTAAATCTATTGATAAAAATATAGGATTAGATCCAATGACAAATTTTAACCGAGACATAGATTATATTATATATTCTTTAAATTTAGTAAAAAATGGTTCAATTTTCATAAATTCAAAGATATGGCGTCATGATGATTTTATCTCGGAGTTTTTAGGAAACAATAGTTTTAAATATTTTAAGGGAAAGATTGGTTTTAATGCTAATTTTTCAAAAGAAGAATTAGAAAAAAGTCAAATGTATTATGAAAATATTAAATCCATAAATTTATCTGCATTTGAATTGGCATTAAAAAAGTTAAATGAAGCAGGAATACGTAGATCCCCTCAAGATAGTATAATTGATGCTGTTATCGGTATGGAATCATTGTTGCTAAATAAAATTGGAAATGAGAAAACACGTGGTGAGTTAAAATATAGATTCTCTACTAATTATTCGACTCTTTTTCCACAAAAAGAAAGAATAAATAAATATAAAGAAGCAAAAGCAACCTATGATATTAGAAGTATTTTAGTCCATGGAGGAAAAGTAAAAATTAATGCAATACAATATTTGGATCAAAAAGTTAAATTGACTGACCTTAGAAATATTATTATCAATCAATTACGAGAATTAATAGTAATCTTGTTAGATAATTATAAATCTGAACCATTCGATATAACAGATTATTGGTTAATAAGATTACTAAACTATAAATCTAACTGACAAAATCATGGAACTATCCCTATATCAAATAGATTCATTTGCATCTGAATTATTTGAAGGTAACCCGGCGGCGGTTTGCCCGTTGGATAATTGGTTGCCTGATGAATTAATGCAATTAATTGCCGGAGAGAATAATTTATCAGAGACGGCATTTTTTGTTCCCAAGAGAAATGGTTTTCATATTAGATGGTTCACCCCTACTAGTGAGGTGGATCTATGCGGTCATGCTACTTTAGCCACTGCTTTTGTGATATTCAATATACTTGATTATCACCAAAATATAATAGAATTTGAATCTAAATCCGGGTTACTAAAAGTTATCAAAGATGATGATAATTTAATTTTGAATTTCCCCGCTCAACCTCCCACCTCGTGTGATATTCCACAAGAAATTATCAATGCATTAAATATCACTCCAATTGAATGCCTGAAATCGGAAGATTTTATTGCCGTTCTCAACGATGAAAGTGACGTTCAAATTGTCGAACCTGATTTTGAAGAATTGAAAAAACTCGGTTTGAGAGGTGTAATTATTACGGCACAATCAAAAAAATATGATTTTGTAGCAAGATGTTTTTTCCCGGGGTTAGGTATTCAAGAAGATCCGGTAACAGGTTCTGCCTACACACAATTAACACCATATTGGGCTACTAAACTCGGTCAAAGTCTATTCAGTGTAAAACAATTATCTGCAAGAGGCGGTGAATTAATTTGTGAATTGTATAAAGACCGAGTTTTAATATCCGGCAAAGCTGTAAAGTATATGGAAGGTAAAATTAACGTATAATTATTTATACCCGTTATAAATCATATTTTAAGTTTTATTTATTTGATTATCATTAAATTTCCGCCCAATTATCTGATTAAATCACAAAATAACTCTACGGATTAAACTGATGACAAAAATGACTACAAAAATTATTACAACATTTATTGTTTTTATTAGCATTACTAATATTTATGCTCAGGAAAATTTTGCTATTCCCAAATCATATTCAAACCTGTCCTATGATTCTACCGGAACGCTAATATTTACAAATAAAGATGGGGAAATTCTGCCGGCTGTTACTCGCACATATGATTACAGTTTAACCAGTTTCCGAAGTCTGCCAATTGGTAATGAAACAGGAATAGAGTTTGATTTTCGGAACTCTGAATTGTCCGGTTGGTTATATTACGGTCTGATTCAGACCGATGGTATTAAACATCCTTATCCAATATATTTTCACCGTCGTTCAGAGATTGATTCAGGAAAAACAGAAATTAATATCAAGAAAAATTTATCCGGCATATTTGATATTATCGGTTGGGAAGAATCTAAATTGATCAGGTTAGGTTACCGCATTACCAATGAAGCCGGTGAAATACTTTATGATGGAAAAATATTAGTATCGGCAGAGGAATCTTTTCAGGTTGTGCCATCCATCATTGAAGGTCCTTTTGTTAATATATTAACTCACCGTGGCGCAATCATTTCATTTGAGACAAGCGTACCAATCAAAACTGAGATTACTATTGGTGGACGTAATTTCAGAGACAAAATTGCCGATACACATCATGAAATACAAATCTCCAAATTAAAATCTGATAAAGATTATAAATATACTGTTCACTATGGCAAATATCAGGATACTTATTCTTTCCATACTGCACCTAAACCGGGTTCACGGAAACCGTTTACTTTTGGTTTTGCTAGTGATGGTCGTGGTAATTGGGGAGGCGGCGAGCGCAATATTTATGGAACGAATGCATATGTTATGAAGCGGATTGCTGTATTGTCCAGCTATAAAAATGCACGCTTTTTCCAATTTTCCGGTGATATGATCGATGGAAATAAATTAAGTGCAGAACCCATGAACTTAGAATATGCTAATTGGAAAAGAGTTGTCGAACCATTTGCACATTATATACCATTTATCTCGGGCTTTGGGAATCACGAAGCATATTGGATTGGTTTTACAAATGGAGGAAAATATTCAATTATTGACAGTTTTCCTTTTGATAATAATTCATCCGAATCTTTATATGCTAAGAATTTTGTAAATCCCGTGCAGGGACCTGATAGTGAAGATGGCGCGGTTTATGACCCCGATCCAAATAGTACAGACTTTCCACCATATGCAGAGACAATATTTTACTACACATATGATAATATTGCTGTTGTTGTGTTAAATACAGATTATTGGTATTCCCCCACTATTAGGCGTACACCGGAGCATGGCGGCAGCTTACATGGC
>JAUXHY010000213.1 GCA_030621275.1 bacterium
CTTATGGTCAGAAAGATCCGTTATTAGAATACAAATCGGAAGGATTTAATCTATTCCAAGCAATGATGAAAGATTTAACAAAATCATCTATACAAAGATTATTCCGTACGCAAATTCAGGGTGTTGAACAAGCTCCGGGAACCGTACAGCAAAAAGCAAGAAATGTACAAATTCAACATCAAGATACAACCGGGATGGGATTTGCTGGACAGTCCGAAGGAAGTGAGCAACCAAATCGTCCACAACAGGCAGCAAGAACGCCGGTCAAGGTTGATCAAAAACACGGTCGTAATGATAAAATAAAAATGGTAGGTCCCGATGGAAAAGAGATTGAAGTTAAATTTAAAAAATTGCAACAGTATTTAAACCAAGGATATTCGCAAATTTCTTAAAATTTTGTAACTTTCCAACCAAATTACCGGGATGGCGGAATTGGTAGACGCGCTAGATTTAGGATCTAGTCTCTTCGTGAGGTGAGGGTTCGAGTCCCTTTCCCGGTACATTCCTCATTAATCTTTTGTTGCATAGGTAACATATTTTATCTGATTGTTAATTTATTACAATTTGAAAGTAATTAGTATTATTTATATATTAACTTAGGTTCCTCTAATATTATATGTGATATGACTTTAGAAATTGCCATAGTACTCTTTATAATAGGATTAGCTTTTGTGCTATTTTTAACAGAAGCGCTTCCTATTGATGTTACTGCTTTATCAATATTGGGCTTAATGATATTGATTGGATATATTCCTCCTCAAGACGCTATAATGGGTTTTTCAAATCCTGCCGTAATCACGATTTCAGCACTATTCATATTAAGCTATTCGCTTCAAAAATCCGGTATTTTAGAGTATCTTGTACTTCGACTTTTAAAAATCGGTTCAAAGTCAAAAATATTTGGTTTAATTGTATATTTGTTCGCAATAGCGATTGCTTCCGCGTTCGTTAATAATACTGCTATTGTAGCTGTTTTTATACCAATTACAATCAGGGTTGCCCAAAAGTTTGATGTAAATCCCTCAAAAGTATTAATCCCGCTCTCTTATGCGGCAATTTTAGGTGGTACTCTGACCTTGGTTGGAACTTCAACAAATTAATTAGTTAACACATTATTAATTGAAATGGGTACTTATGAGCCATTAGGCATGTTTGAATTCACAAAGTACAGTGCAATTCAATTAATCATAGGATTGACTTTTATTATCCTGATTGTTTATAGGTTTTTACCATCTAGAACAGTGCCATCAAGCTTAACACAAAGTTATCAGATGGGCGAATTTCTAACTGAAATGAAGATCAGTGAAAATTCCCCACTTATAGGGAAAACGTGCCTTGATCGTAATTTGAACCGCAATTTCGATGTTACAGTTTTGGATATAGTTCGCGATGGAAAAATGATTACGATGAATATTAGAAATCTAATTTTAAAAGAGGATGATATTCTATTTGTAAGGGGAACTGTTGATAATTTTTTACGCATGAAAGATCTTGAAAAAGTCACTTTGCTTACTGATGAAAAATTGACTGAAAAAGAATTAGTACAGGAAGATAATGTTTTGGTAGAGTGCTTACTAACTGATAAATCAGACCTTACCGGTAAAAGCCTAATGCAAATTAATTTCCGTCGAAGATTTGGAGGTTTTGTACTTGCTATAAGACGAGAGGGAGAGATTTTACGTAAAAAGATTGCCCACATAACTTTGAGAACTTTTGATACTTTATTGATTTATGGTTCTCGCCAAAATATTGATCGTATCTCCGAATCAAATGGATTTATAGTATTAGATGAAATTGATACTCAGTTGAAAAAACATAGGTTGTGGTGGCTAGGGATTGTTGTAATTCTAACAGTAGTTGGTTTATCAGCGTTGGGTATATTGCCAATTCTAAGCGGGACTCTCGTTGGTGTTACAATCCTATTAATATTTCGAGTTTTAGCACCAAATGAGGCGTATAATTCAGTTCACTGGCAAGTTATTATTTTTATTGCTGCATTAATTCCATTAGGACAGGTAATCCAAACTAGTGGTACAGCCGATTGGATAGGTAACTCAATCTATTCATTGACAGACTTATTCCCCGATGCGTATAAACCATTAGCTTTACTAAGTTTGATTTATTTAATTACAATGATATTAACTGAAGTGTCATCCAATGCTGCAACCGCCATATTAATGACACCGATTGCATTTGTTGTATCAGCAAAGATTGGCTTAGATCCCCGACCATTCATCTTTGCTATTTGTTTTGCTGCTTCCGCTTCATTTATAACACCAATCGGTTATCAGACAAATTTAATGGTGTATGGCCCCGGTGGATATAAATTTACCGACTATATGAAAGTCGGATTTCCATTAGCAATAATATTTTGGATTTTAGCGACTATATTAATTCCCATTCTTTGGCCGTTTCAAGTTATAGGGTAATTTTGTATTTTATAAGAATAACTTGTAACTATTTTTACTAAATATCATCCAAAAAGCAAACATAATAAATATAGGATTTACAAATGAGTGATAACAAAAATTTAAATATATTTACAGATGCTAATTGGGGCAATGATGTTGGTAAAAGTTCGTTGTTAACAATAGTTGATGTGTGGGCACCTTGGTGTGGTCCTTGTAGAATAATTGGTCCTGTTATTGAAGAACTTGCGGATGATTATGCCGGCAAAATCAAAGTTGGAAAATTGAATGCCGATGAAAATACAATGGCTCATCAATTAGGTGTTTCTGGAATACCAACAATATTATTCATGAGAGACGGTAAAGAAGTAGATAGAGTAGTTGGTGCAGTACCTAAACAAATGTTAGTTGAAAAAATTGAATCTCACATTGCAGGTTAAGCACAGGTATAATTGATAACTAATATTTAAGTAAATTGACAAATACAGAATCAGAAAGCATTCTTATTTCCAACGCACAGAGGGGAGACAAAAAATCAGTTTCACTTTTGGTTAATAAATACTCTTCGAGAATATATGCTGTTGCTTTCAGATTAATGAAAAATGAAGAGGATGCCGAGGATGTATTACAGGAAACATTTATTATAATGTTGAAGAAACTCAATACATTTGAAGGTAAATCATCTTTATATACATGGCTATATCGTGTTGCGACTAATGTTGCATTAGGAAAATTACGAAAGAAAAAAAACATTGATGATTCCAGGTCGTACAACAAAATAGAATTTGAGAATATCTCATCGTTGGAAATAGCCGATTGGCCGGATCATTTAGAAGAGAGGTTTGACACTGAAGAGTTTCGTAAATGCCTTGAGAAAGCTATGGATGAATTA
>JAUXHY010000259.1 GCA_030621275.1 bacterium
TTAAAAGATACTAAAACCGGTGAAACTCGTGAAGATTCTTGTGATGGTGCATTTATTGCAATTGGGCACAGACCAAACACTGCAATATTTGAAGGTGTTGTAGATTTGGATGACAAAAAATATATCGTTACTAATCCGGAAAGTACTGCAACTAATATACCGGGTGTTTTCGCTTGTGGCGATGTTCAAGATCATAAATATAGACAAGCCGTTACGGCTGCGGGTTCAGGTTGTGCTGCAACAATAGATGCGGAGCATTATTTAGAAGAATTATAATAATAACTTCCGATTCATCAAAAATATATGGAGTAAAAGATGAGTCCACGAAGTAAGCTTATTTATAAGATTGAAAACCTAAAGAAAACGTATGGTGATCGTACCGTACTTCAAGTAGGTAGATTACAATTTCATCCTGGTACAATTTATGGATTGATTGGACCAATAGGTTCTGGAAAGACAACATTATTAAAAATCATGTCAGCACAGGAGAAACAAACATCTGGCATAATAGAATATGATTCGGAACCTTTTCAAACCAATTGGTTTGGTAAATTAAAAAAATATTCGGATATCTATTTTGCAAATTCAGAACTTCTGCAACAGAATTTATCAATAAGCCAAATTGCTAGAAAATATTATTCCAAAAAAAATGATAATATTAGAACAAAATATTTTTCAAAAGGTAATAAAGAAAAATTATGGACTATTCCATTAAATTCTTTATCACCCGGAGAAAAATCTTGGATAAATTGTATATTGGCAGTTGAAGGTGACCCACGGGTATTGATGATTGATGATTACGGAACATTAATGGATTATGAAATGGAATTCGAATTTCGTAAAAGAATACAGAAAATGAATCGGGATTTAGGAACCACAATAATTTTAGCTTCCCCTACCGATCAAATAATTAAAAAATTTGCTTCAGTAATTATTTATATGGATAATGGTCATGTATCAAAAATCCGATCCGGTGTATCGAAATCTTTCAAACGTACTCGACAAAATAGGAAGTAAAAATGGCCACTAGTTTAATAGCATCCGAGAAGTATAAAGATCACATAACAGGTCCCGGATTTCCCGAATCGCCCGAACGACTTGACGCAATAATTAATCATTTTAAATCAACCGGATTAATCAACGAATTAGACGTTGTTGAACCAGTTCGGAAAGATAAGAGTTTTTGCAAATTAGTCCATGATGAGGATTATATTACAAGAGTAAGGCAAGCTTGCGAACTCGGTGCACCGATAGTTGATACTGTTGATAATCCCATTTCTAAAGATTCATATGATACAGCATTATTAGCGGTTGGGGGGATAACAGAAGCTGTTGATAGAATTTTTACCGGCAAAGCCAAAAATGCAATTGCATTACTTCGCCCACCGGGACATCATGCTGAAAAAGAGATGGCTATGGGATTTTGCATATTCAATAATGTTGCAATTGCCGCAAGATATGCACAACAAAATTATGAAGTTGAAAAAGTTGCTATCATTGATTTTGACGTGCATCATGGAAATGGAACGCAACATATATTTGAATCAGATCCAACTGTAATGTATGCAAGTTTGCATCAATATCCGTTTTATCCCGGCACTGGTTCATCTGATGAAATTGGTAATGGAGATGCAAAAGGAACTACTATCAATTACCCATTAAATCATGGGGTTGGTGACAATGAATTCATCGATATTTTCGATAATTCTTTATCAGATAAAGTAATAAAGTATAATCCAGATTTAATTTTAGTTTCAGCCGGTTTCGACGCGCATAGGGATGATCCGATTGGAGGATTAAGTGTGACAACCAAAGGATTTTATGATATATCTAATACAATAACAGATTTAGCTAATGAAGTATGTGATGGGAAAATTATATCATCTTTAGAAGGCGGTTATAATTTGAAAGCGTTAGCCGAAAGCGTGGAAGCACATTTATTGGCATTACAAGGGAAGAAATTATGAAAAGAATATATCGTTCAAAGGAAGATCGAATTATAGCAGGTGTCTGTGGTGGATTTGCAGAATACTTGGCGATAGATCCTACAATTGTCCGTTTAGTATGGATATTTTTTACAATCTTTGGTGGAATGGGAATACTAGCTTATATATTTTCAATCATTCTAATTGCTGAAAATGATAATTCAAAAGCAAAAGAAATTAAAACAGACGACGATTATGATGAGAAACTAGTGTTGTGGGGTGTTGTCATAATCATAGTAGGTATATTATTATTTTTCCGGCATCAACCAATGATGGGTATGATGTGGCATGCTCTGAGCGGCAATTGGTTTAACATTCTGTTCGCGATTGGTTTAATTGGAGTTGGAATTTATATCTTGCTAAATCGCAAAGATAACGATGAAAATTCACTAAGTAATTTGCGAATATCCGGACTGTATTTATCGGAAACCGATAAAAAACTTGGGGGTGTTTGTGGCGGTATTGCAGAGTCAATTAATATTGATTCTACAATAATTAGATTGATTTGGGTTTTAGGTTCGCTTCTAAGTGCCGGGATAGGAATTGTGTTGTATATTATTTGTATGCTTGTTTTCAGTAAACCATCAGACGAGTTAATTGAACCAAAATGAAAACTCAAAATAATCGATTTGAAAAGATTCTCGAAGATTTTTCAAAAAAGAATATTTTAGTAATTGGCGATTTATTATTGGATGGATACTTGTGGGGTAAAACTGAACGAATTTCTCCGGAAGCACCAGTACCTATTGTCGAGGTCTATCAAACAAATTTTAATCCGGGTGGAGCAGGGAATGTTGTGCTCAATTTAGCAGGATTAGGTAGCAAAGTATCGGTCTTGGGCGTAATA
>JAUXHY010000132.1 GCA_030621275.1 bacterium
CAATTTTGGAAGAAAAAACTTTATTAATTGATTTAGATCCACAAGCTAATGCCACAATCGGTGTGGCGGATCTATATGAAAAACAAAAAAATACTGTTTATGATGTTTTAATAAAAAAAATACCTATAAATGATTGCATTGCTAAAACACAAATCGAGCATTTCCATTTGTTACCTTCTTCTAATGATTTGGTTGGTGCTGAAATCGAACTTGTGAATATGATTGCCCGTGAATATCAACTTCAGAAAATTATAGATGAGCTGAAATCGGATTATAAATATATTATCATTGATTGTCCACCATCTCTGGGACTATTAACAATTAACGCTTTAGCAGCATCAAATTCAATAATTATACCAATTCAATGTGAATATTATGCGCTGGAGGGTTTAGGTCAATTATTGAATACAGTTCGATTAGTTCAAAAACATATTAACAGTAATTTGGAAATTAGCGGTGTGTTATTGACAATGTATGACGCTCGACTGAACTTGTCAAAAGAAGTCAGCAATGAAGTTAAGAGCTATTTTAAAGATAAAATATTTAAGAATGTAATAAATCGGAATGTTCGCTTAAGTGAGGCACCAAGTTTCGGAGAACCAGCAATAATGTATGACGCAAATTCAACAGGAGCTAAAAACTATATGCAATTAGTTGAGGAAATCGTAGAACGTGTCAAGTAATCGATTAGGAAAAGGATTAGAAGCTCTTATTCGACCTCGAGAAGGAGCGTCGAGTGCAGGTACTCTTAAGATAAATATCAATAATATTTCTCCTAATCCCAATCAACCTCGGCAACAATTTGATGAAGATGCATTACAAGAATTAGTAGCCTCAATAAAGCAAAAAGGAATAATTACACCTATTACAGTATTGGAAAAAGCAGGCAATTTTATTTTAGTTGCCGGTGAAAGACGATTACGCGCTGCAAAACTCGCTGGACTTATGGAGATTCCGGCTTACATCATAGAAGTTGAAAATGACGCAGAAATGATGGAAATGGCATTGATCGAAAACATTCAACGCGAAAATTTAAATGCGATTGAAGAAGCTGAAGCTTATGCAGTTTTGAATAGCAAATATGGCCTTTCTCAAGATACAGTTGCTAAATCAGTTGGTAAAAAGCGGGTAACTGTTACAAATTCTTTAAGGTTGTTAAATTTACCATCTGAGATCAAAGAAAGTATTAAAAAGAATGAAATTTCAGCTGGACATGGTCGCGCAATTTTAATGATGAGAACAACCCAAACAATGGTAAAATTATGGCAGCAAATTGTAACTAAAAGTTTAAGTGTTAGAGGAGCAGAAACTTTAGCAAAATCTGATATACGTCAAAAATCGGTAGATACTCAAAGAAAAAAAGAAATTGATCCTAGGATAAAACATTTGGAAGATGAGCTTATATCGGCTCTCGGGACAAAAGTTAAACTGACATATCATAAAGGAAGTGGAAAAATTATAGTAAACTATTTTTCAGACGATGATTTTGAACGAATATTTTCCTTATTAACCGATAGTAAAGATATATCATAATTTGGTATGAAACCGTCAAAATATTCTGTTATAATTATTCCAGATAATGAAGATAGTGATAGACAATTTTCTATTACAAGAAGACAATTATTATCTGTAATCGTTGGTTTAATACTAATGTTATGTATAGTTGTATTCTTTTTAATATATGCTTTACCAAGATTGATGCAATATAAATCTATGGAAGCAGAAAATGAGCAATTTGCAACAGACCGTTTTAAAATTATGGAATTAATGCAAGATCTTAGTCGTATTGAACAAATGGATAGACTCATTAGAAAAACACTTGGATCTGAATTGGAGTTATCTTCCATTTCAGTCAGTGATGATTCCACTTGGTCTAAAAGTAATCAACCACGGTATGAAAATAATATAACAGTTTCCTATGTAGATAACGTACCTTCTAAATATCCAGTTGAGGGTTACATTACTCAAAAGATGAGAACAAATAAATTATTTACAAATCAAAATCATTATGGTATTGATATAGCTGTTAAAGAGGGCGAGCCGGTTTATGCGTCAGCATCAGGTTTTGTAGTGTTCTCGGATTGGACGTATGATTTTGGTAATTATATAATTTTATACCACGGAGATGATTATTTTACTGTATATGGTCATAATAAAAATAATTTTGTTAAGGTAAGAGATTTCGTAAAACGCAGTGATGTAATTGCATCATCTGGTAGTACGGGAATTGCCTCGGGTCCGCATTTACATTTTGAAATTTGGAAAGATGGTAAAGCAGTTGACCCATTGGAGTTATTCCCTCAATATAAACAAAAAGATATAAGTGTGAATAATTATGAGTAAAATTGATTTTCAAAATGTACATACTATGGTTGGTGCTGATGCTACTTTAGAAGGGAATATAAACTTGGATGGCGGACTTATTGTATATGGAAAAATTCAGGGTGATGTTAACACAAAGGGTCCTGTTCGTATCGCAAAAACTGCGGAAGTAGTTGGCAATATTATTGCCAGCGATATCCAAATTGGTGGCGTAGTAAACGGTAATATTACTGTGAATGATCGAATTGTATTGGTTAACCAATCTGCAGTTAACGGCGATATGGTTTATCGGAGATTGTATATAGAAGAAGGTGCAAAATTTAGTGGCAGATGCGATCTTTCAGGAGATTGACAAAATTTGTCAAAATAATTACTAAATGATAAAATTTAATAGCTTAGCTAATTCATTTAGTTATTTACAAAAAATTATAAGACAGTCAGGACCCGCTATGGGAGCATCATATACGCTCATAGGCTCGATTTTAATTTTAGGAGCTCTCGGATATTTTATTGATAAATGGAAGGATACCTCACCTATATTTCTTTTAATTGGGTTACTATTAGGTATTATTATCGGATTTTATGAAATTGCTAAAACCATTTGGGCAAAACCTCATTAATGAAATTCATTATTTCAATTTTAATTTTTGGTTTAGGAATCTCCGGTTTAGTCGGCGGCGCTATTTTTCCGCAGTATATAAAAGAAATATTTTTAGGAATGATAGCTCCATTATTGGTGACCATATTTTCCATTATTTGGATTAAAAAGGTATATAAAGTAGATCCTGGAAAAGTAACAGCAATTATGACAAAATCGTTTTTTATTAAAATGGTATTATTTGCTTTATATTTTTTAATAATTTTGAGTTTTTACGCTTTTGAGCCAATCCCATTTGTTATTAGTTTCACGGGCTTTTTTATACTATTTTATATTATAGAAGCAATCTTTTTACAAAAATTATTTCAATCAGGAAAATGACAACAAAATAAATGAGCGGAGCTGACCAAGTACATACATCAACCGAAGATGCTTTCGACGCAGGAGAGGTAATAATTGGACATGTTTCCAATAGCTCACTTGAGCATCCCATATTACAGCTGCCAACTATATTTGGGGTTGATTTTTCCATCACCAAGCATGTATTAATGCTATGGATCGTTGCCATACTTGTATTTGTAGCAATTACATGGACAGTTCGCAGGTATTTAAAACAAGAAGACCCGGTTCCTTCCGGTTTCATGACTGTATTAGAAGCGGTTGTACAATTTATTCGTGATTCAATTGTATTACCAAATGTCGGCAAAAAATATCTGAATACTTGGACACCGTTAATTTTAACGTTCTTCTTCTTTATATTTTCCGCTAATGCGATTGGATTATTCCCAATTTTTGATGTCATTGGAGCGATAAACAGATTTATTTTTGGTGGTTCAGCCCATGACCATTCTTTTGTTAATTCATTACTGCACGGTAGTACAACTGCAACCGGAAATTATAATGTAACAGCAGGATTGGCGAGCATAACCTTTTTTGCTATCATATTAGCCGGCTCAAAAGCGCATGGGTTCATCAAACATTGGAAAAATTTAGCACCATCCGGTTTGGCATGGCCGGTCTATATCATATTAATTCCGATTGAAATTATCGGAATGTTAGTTCGTCCTTTTGCATTGACAATGCGTTTAGCTGCGAATATGACCGGTGGTCACATCGCCATTTTGGCGATAGTATCATTTGTCTTCATTTTTGCTGGATTGTTTAATAGCGCAATTGCCGGAATAGGTATTGGTGCGTTGGTATCGGTACCGTTAGCGGTAGGGATATCTGCTTTAGAAATAATTATAATAATTGTACAAGCATATGTATTTACAATGCTTACCGCTGTCTTTATTGGGATGGCGATAAATGTTCATCATTAATAAACGGAGAAAAATAAATGGAAAATCTACATTACTTTGGAGCTGCAATCGGACTTGGATCAATAGTCATCGGAGCTGCATTTGGTATTGGTAAATTTGCTGCAGCCGCAGCAGAAAGCATAGCTCGTCAGCCGGAAGCTGCCGATAAAATCACAGCAGCAATTAACTTACCACTTTTCTTGTTAGAAGGTGTTGCGATTTTAGCGGAAGTATTTACTCTATTGATTGTTTTAATGAAATAAGAAGTATTTATTTTATTAAATTAATTTATAAGAGAAAATTAAATGGATAACCCCTTAGTTCAACCTGATCCGGGTTTATACATCTGGACAATAGTAATCTTTTTGGCGTTGGCGTTTTTGCTGATGAAATTTGCATGGAAACCATTACTCGCAATGCTCGAGAAACGTGAAGATAACATTCGTCAATCTTTGTTGGATGCTGAAAAGGCAAGAGATGAGTTAGTCAATGTTAAAGAAGATACTGAAAAGCTATTGAGCGAAGCGCGTAATGAATCACAGGCGATAGTTATTGCCGGAAAGAAAAATGCCGAAAGAATGAAAGATGAAATAGTCGAAAAAGCGCAATCCAAATCTGATGCTCTTTTGGCT
>JAUXHY010000060.1 GCA_030621275.1 bacterium
CGCCAAAAGAAGTAACATCCAAAAAATAAACACATCCTTTAATTTTTATTCTTAAATGTGCATTATACTATAAGTATGTTCGATTAAATAAATATCTCTAATCTGCTCAACAAAAATTGAAACTATTAGTATTATTCCAATATTACTGCTATTAATCTCGACCTGTTCCTAAAAGTTTCTCCACAAGTAATTTCTGCAAAAAAAGAATTATATTATGGTAATATTATCTATCGACTGCATCGATTAAATGTAGATACCTATGGGATACAGATTTTATTGAAATGTTGTAAGTTTCGTTTACTGAATATTTCCCTCATTTATTTTGTTGAATCATTAGCTTTATTTCCTCAAATCTCTTTTCAGTTAAATCATATTTGTAAAAGGGTAGGAGACTGAGAAGTATCATAACAGCCGTAAATAAGCAAAATACTATTCGAACACCAACCTCAACACTTTCCGGTTGTACCGATGTGTTAACAAAGCCTGACATAGACAGAGTAAAACCAACGATACTTGGTCCGACAGAATAGGCAGTTTTCTGTGCACTTGACCAAATCCCTGAAAAAATGCCCTCTCTTCTCATTCCTGATTGCAATTCATCAAATTCGATTGTGTCCGGCAACATTGAAAAAGGGAATAATTGAAAGCTTGAAAATCCTATCCCAAGCAGAAATATTTGAACATAAAATAAATTTAACTGAGAAGACTTTGTAAAATATAACGAAAATAGCATCACAGATAATATGATTAGCCCAATGCTATAAGCCTTAATTTTTCCAAGTTTCACACCTATTTTAACCCACACGGGAATAAAGATAATTGCCGTTACAATTAAAATAGGGAAAACAATACCCATTGAAGTTTCCGGTAAGTTCATAACATACTTTACATAATAAATCAATCCTGCCATGAGCACTCCGATGGCTAAAGACTGAAAGACATACATCATCATAAGCATCTTGAATGGAGTATTTCTAAAAGCGATTTTAACTTGTTCGCCAAAAGGTGATTTTTTATCATTCACTGGTAAAGTTTTTGCTTTGCGTGTACTAAAAAAGCATATAAGACAAAATACAGTTATTAAGATACCTAAAACGATGCTCATGAAACTAAATCCAGCTTCTCCACCGCCGCCGATTTCAACAAGTGGCATTGCAAGACCGCCTGCCAGTAAAACACCTATCGAAGATCCTATCATCCTAAAGGAAGTGATTGACATTCTTTCATTATAATCATCGGACATCTCAGCAACCATACTTGAATACGGTACATTAAATACTGTAAAAACCGTACATCCCAGTGTAAACATCAGTCCTACGTACAATGCTTTTGCTAACTCAGAGTCGTAATGCGGAGCCAAAAACAGAAAGAAAAATATTAATCCGAAGGGAATTGAAGCTGCAAGAAGATATGGTCGCCTTCTACCCATACTAGAATGGGTAATATCTGATATTCCTCCCATTATCGGATCGGAAATTACATCCCACAATTTGGGGAATAATAGTACTAACCCTGCCAAGGCTGGCTCCACACCTAATATATTTGTGAGAAAAAAAAGTAAAAACAAACCACTTGTCACAATAAAAATATTACTTCCTATATCACCAATTCCATATCCTGCTTTTAATCCGAATGATAACTTTTTGTTTTTCATTTTATTTGTTATGAGTGTATCCAATTTTTGATCTCCTATCTAATTATGGTTGGCAACCAAACCATCCCATCCTTTTTTGTTCTTCATAATCACTAACAGATTCCCAATATTCATTATCACTATCTAAATATTCAAACGTGAGATGTTCCAATACTTTTTCCGCCATGATTTGAATACCATCAGCATTAGGATGCACTCCGTCTTCTCTAAAATAACTAGCATTTGTTCCTAATGCAGAATTAATATCAACTACTTCAAGTCCAAATTCTTTTCCAATATCATATATCTTATCATTTATTTTGTCAATAGTCGGAGAAGTATCGTTTGTATTTAATTGGTACGGTATTGTTCATAATAGTACTTTACTATTCTTTTTGAATTGGACAATTAACCATCTGTATTCATATACCCAAAAGCTTCCCCAAACCTCATACAGTGACTTATAAAATCTGACATCATTTGATCCTAACATTACTACCGTATGTTGTGATTTTAAATCTAGCACTTGTTTAAACTCAATCGTATTCCTATAATTATTGTTACCATTAGCAACCGTAATGCCTCCTACACCAAAACTGTGGGTTGTATGATTGGGCAATGCATCATTAATTAGAACACTGTAACCACTCTTAGTAATTGAATCTCCGACAAAGGAAATATCTTGGGCAAATATAGTTCCCAAAAATACAAGAATAACTATTTTTCTATAATGCATCATAATTATACTATTAATTTACAAAATTATTAATAATGGAACGTTCTTGATATTTGTTTATGTAGTTTTTTATTCTATAAAATAATATCCAAAAATTACTTTAGTGTTTCTTAATTTTATATCAATGCATAATCATAATTATACAATCTTTGATTTTGAAAATTATCTAAATCAAAAACAAAAAGAATTTATAGAATGTCGAAAGAGTGGAATAGAATACGTAAATAAAAGATTAATTGAATTAGGTAGAACACTTGATGAGTTTCCGGATATTTGGGAAATAAAAAGCAACAAGGTTAGAGGATGCACGTCAAATGTATTTATTCATTCTAATATGACAAATGGGAAATTATTTTTAAGTGGTCACTCTGATTCTGAAATAGTAAAAGGACAATTAGCCTTATTAATTAATGGTCTAAGTATGCTAACACCGGAAGAAATTGTTAATTAAACAGAGCAATATTTAAATAATTTTATTAAAAACACGAATGTTAGATTTAGTATGACAATCACAAGAGCAAATTCTCTCGGAACTTTATACCAATTTATAAAGAATCAAGCTGAGATATTTCTAAATTAAATAGTGATATATACACATATATTTTTAGTTATACTAGTAACTGTAGTTTTGATAATCTTTGCCGAATATCAAAACATCCGCAAGGTTTCGTGGATATTATTTATTGGATGTGTTACTTATATTTTATTAATGATTGATCCTAAAACAACACAACCAACTAATAATGAAAATAATAAATACACTAATATTGATTCGACCATATTAGCAAATACAATTAGTAAGGAACTCAAACCAGATAAAATTGTTGAAGATTTTATTAAAGAAACTGAAAATGCTACTACTATGATTTCTGACGAGATAGATGTTATCGATGAAATACAAAATCTTGATATTTTAAAAATAGCTATTGCTACGGATATTATAGAAAAAAACCCCGTGGGTGTGAGTCGATTATTTTTAAACGATATCGATGCTTTGTATTGTTTTACTGCTGTGGACAATACAATAGAAAATAATAAGATAATTCATAATTGGAAACGTTATGAACAAGATTACTCTTATGAACAAGATTACTTTAAAAGTACAATTATAGTAGGAGATTCGCCAAATTGGAGATGTTGGAGCAGGATAACTATTAGGCCGGAAATGATCGGAGATTGGCAGGTTATTGTGACAGATTCTATTGGTAATCGATTGGATTCAATCGATTTTTCAATAATACCAACAAGTGAATAATTGATTTAAGGAATAAATGAAATGAAGTGGATACGGAGTTTGTATGATTGGGTATTGCATTGGGCTGATACACCTTATGGACCATTAGCGTTAGTAATTTTATCATTTGCAGAAGCATCATTTTTTCCGATACCGCCTGATATACTACTGATAGCATTAGCTTTAGGAGCTCGAAAAAGGGCGTTACTATTTTCACTCTATTGTTCTTTGGCTTCCGTTGCAGGCGCAATTTTGGGATATAGCCTAGGACATTTTGTATGGTGGGTAGAACAGGAGCAATTCTCTAATTTCGCCAATTTCTTTTTTAAACACATCCCCGGTTTTACAACAGATTTATTTTATCAAATTCAACAAATGTACGAAACTTGGAATTTTTGGATAATCTTCACTGCCGGTTTCACACCGATTCCATTTAAAGTATTTACAATCTCTGCCGGTGCTTTTGATATTAATTTTATTATGTTTCTTTTTGCAGGATTAGTAAGTAGATCAGCAAGATTCTTTCTTGTTGGTTGGCTAATATGGAGATTTGGTGAACCAATTAAAGGTTTTATAGACAAATATTTTAATTGGCTTGCAATAGGATTTACAATTTTACTAATTGGTGGTTTTTATATAATTAAATATTTGATATAGTTGTTTTCCGGCGTAAAACTATTTTAGATTTTCACCTTTATTTTGAAGTATATTTGACAAACGGGGTGTAGTCCCGCCGATGGCGGCACGCATCGTTCGGAACGACGAGGTCGGAAATTCAAATCCATTTTATTAAATTCACTAATTGATTTCAAATCAGAATATTAATTTATAATTTTGACACCAATTTCGGGGTGTAGCGCAGCCCGGTTAGCGCGCGTCGTTCGGGACGACGAGGTCGGAGGTTCAAATCCTCTCACCCCGACAAAATGTTTTATTATGTTTATATATTACTGAGTAAAAAAGATGGAAAGCATTATATCGGTTCAACTACAAATGTTGAAAAAAGATTACTATATCACAACACAGGGAAACAGAAATCTACCAAATACAGAATTCCTTTTGAATTGATTTACCATGAGAAATATGATGATAAAAAGATAGCGTTGCAACGTGAGAAACAAATTAAATCTTATAAAGGTGGAGAATCTTTTAAGAAATTAATTACCGAGAGGTCGTCCCGCTAGAAGCGGGATCACTCCGACATTTTATTATGAAAGAATTTGATCATAAAATAATCGATAAAAAATGGCAAGATTATTGGGAGAAAAATAAAACTTTCCAAGCTGTAGATTTCTCCAATAAAGAAAAATTCTATTGTCTAGTTGAATTTCCATATCCATCGGGAGATGGTTTACATGTAGGACATCCGCGTTCATATACTGCATTAGATATTTTATCACGTAAAAAACGGATGGAAGGTTATAACGTATTGTTTCCTATGGGTTTCGATAGCTTTGGATTACCATCTGAAAATTATGCTATTAAAACTAGAATTCATCCGAGTATCATTACTAAAAAGAACATCGAAAACTTCACTCGTCAATTAAAATCACTTGGGTTTTCGTTCGATTGGGGTCGAGTATTAGCTACAACTGATCCTGATTATTACAAATGGACACAGTGGATATTTCTAAAATTCTTTGAAAAAGGGTTGGCTTACAAAACTAAAATGCCGATCAACTGGTGTAATAATTGCAAAATTGGCTTAGCAAACGAAGAAGTTATTGACGGAAAATGTGAACGGTGTGGGGGAGAGGTCGTAAAACGGGATATCGAACAATGGATGCTTCGCATTACAAAATATGCCGATAAATTAATTGATGATCTAAAATCAATTGATTTTTTAGATAAAATTAAAGCACAGCAAATAAACTGGATAGGTCGGTCTGAGGGGGCTGATGTTACATTTAAAATCAAAAACCATAATAAATCTTTAACTGTTTTTACTACTAGACCTGATACTTTGTTTGGTGCAACCTATATGGTATTATCCCCTGAGCATGAATTAGTTCAGAGTATTTGTACTAAATCACAACTATCTAAAGTTCAGAAGTATATTAGGGAATCTGCTCAAAAAAGCGATCTTGAACGAACAGAGCTTAGTACAGTAAAAACAGGCGTAAATACAGGTGCATTTGCGATTAATCCTGTGAATGATCAGCCAATACCAATATGGATTGCCGATTATGTTTTAATCAGTTATGGAACCGGTGCAATTATGGCGGTTCCTGCACATGATTCTCGTGATTTCGAATTTGCACAAAAATTTAAATTACCAATAAAGTGTATTCTACAACCGGACGAGGAACAGTTACAAAAAGAAAATTTGAAAGTTGAAGAAGTACTGATCGGTAAAGTTTGTTGGACTTTAGATGGTATAGCCATTCATTCATCCAATGATAAAGGATTAAATATCAATGGGTTAGGTGTGAAAGAGGCAGTTGTCACAACCACAAAATGGCTTGAGAAACAGGGGATAGGCTCATCTGCAGTAAATTATAAACTTAGAGATTGGGTATTCTCGCGTCAACGATATTGGGGAGAACCAATTCCATTAATTCATTGTGAAGATTGCGGATGGGTTAATGTTCCTGAAAAGGATTTACCGGTTAAATTGCCTGAAGTAGAAAAATATGAACCTACAGAAACAGGTGAATCGCCTTTAGCGGTATTACATGATTGGGTAAACACTATTTGTCCTAAATGCGGTAAATCTGCCAAACGTGAAACCGATACCATGCCAAATTGGGCAGGCTCATCTTGGTATTTCCTGAGATATATTGACCCAAAAAATGATAAAGAGTTTGCTGATCCTGAGAAATTAAAATATTGGATGCCGGTTGATTGGTATAATGGTGGGATGGAACACACAACATTACATTTACTCTATTCTAGATTTTGGAATAAGTTTTTATATGATTGTGATTTGGTACCACAATCTGAACCATATAATAAACGTACTTCACATGGAATGGTTTTGGGCGAAGGTGGTGAAAAAATGTCGAAATCTCGTAGTAATGTGATAAATCCTGATGACGTTGTTGAACAATATGGTGCAGATGTATTTAGAATGTATGAAATGTTTATCGGGCCTTTTGATCAATCTGCTGCATGGGATACGCATGGAATTGTTGGGATTGACAGATTTATTAAGAAAGTATGGAGATTAGTTAATGAATCTAACATAAAGGATATTGAAATTGATGATAAACAACTATTTATACTACATAACTCAATTAAATTAGTAACTGAACAGATTGATACGCTTGATTTAAATACAACTATAAGTCAACTGATGATATTTGTAAACGAATTGAGCAAATACGACACAATATCAAAGAGTACTATAGAGGCATTAATTAAGTTATTATCGCCGTTTGCACCACATATTTCCGAAGAATTATGGCAGTTCTTAGGACATTCTGATACAATTTCCTATCAAGAATGGCCAAAATATGATGAAAAATACTTAAAAAAGAAAACTATTGTGTTACCAATTCAGATAAGTGGAAAAGTAC
>JAUXHY010000215.1 GCA_030621275.1 bacterium
GTAAAACCTGAGCCAAATGCTGCTAAAATAACTAGATCATCTTTTTTAATTTTCCCTTCCTGATGCGCTTCTGCTAAAGCAATAGGAATGGAAGCACCTGTAGTATTTCCATATCTTTCGATATTACTGTACATTCTATCCATTTCTACTCCTAGTCTTTTTGCAACCGATTGTGTAATTCTAAGATTAGCTTGATGTGGAATAAACATATTAATATCATCGACAGTTAAATTGTTTTTATCTAAAGCTTCCCTAATAACTTCCGGGAAACGTGTTATGGCATGGCGGAAAACTTCCCTTCCGTTCATTTGGGGATAATGCCTCCCTTCCATTACCATTTCTGTTGTTAAACTCGGTGATTCTATCGAAGTTGGAATTTCTGCCCATAATTCTTTCAAATATTTTCCTTGAGAATGTATATGCGTCGATAATATTTCACTACTACCGTTAGAGGGTTGTAGTACGGCGGCTCCAGCTCCGTCACCAAACAATACGGCCATATCTCTACCTTTTGTTGATATATCTACTCCAGTAGATTGTATTTCTGCCCCTATTACTAATACATTATCGGCTTGACTTGTTTTTATATATTGGTCACCAATTGATAATCCATACACAAAAGCCGAACATGCTGCTTTAATGTCGAAGGCCCCAATTGTATCCATTCCCATTTTGTCTTGAACTTGTACAGCCGAACCCGGAAAATTGTAATCTGACGTTAGTGTAGCAAATATTATAAGATCAATATCTTTTGCTGTAACTTTTGCCATATCAAGTGCTTTTTCCGCTGCTTTCACTGCTAAATCTGAAGTTCCTATTCTTGAATCAACCCAGCGTCTTTCATGGATTCCGGTTCTAGTTACAATCCATTCATCATTTGTATCCATTAATTTTTCAAGATCTTTATTAGTTACTATTCGCTCGGGAACATAGTGACCAATACCAGCAATTTTAGTTTTCCTTATCATAATTCCTCTGTTTAATCGCTCATTTTAATATCGCGTACGTTTAATTGTACTAATTCTTTCCCTTGCCATTCATTAACTTCAACCACGTAGGCTAAGTCTATCGGTAGTCCTTTAATCAATTTTTCGTAATGTGCAGACATATTAAATCCTATAGCGGAAATGACCTTTTGGTTCTGACGTACTTTAAAAATAATATGATCTCCGTTACCTATAACCCGCGGATTTCCTACTATTTCCACTCGTTTAGAAGCAAAACTTGGTCTCATATTACCGGGACCATATGGTGCCAATTTATCTAAAAAATCTATAAACCTACTATCAATATCTTTTAATTTAAGTATTCCTTCCAGTTTTATTGATGGAATCAAATGTTCATCAGTTATTGTTTTATTAACATATTTAGTAAATTCGTTTTTGAATTTTTCAAACGATTTTTCTTTTACAGTAAGTCCGGCTGCCATGGAATGCCCACCAAAATCAACAAGATATTTTGATGAGGCAGCTAAAGCTTCATATAAATCAAGACCTGAAATACTTCTTGCTGATCCTTTGCCAATACCATTTTTATCAAACGATATTATTACGGAAGGACGATGAAATTCCTCTTTTACCTTGGACGCAACTATTCCAATAACACCAGGATGCCATTCGTTACCAGCCAAAACAATAGCTCTTTCATTTTTTAAATCTATATTAGCATGAATCATATTAAACGCAGCATCCACCACTTCTTGCTGAATAATTTGGCGTTTTTTATTTTCTCGCATTAATTCATCAGCTAATGATTTGGCGCGTTTTTCATCAGAGGTCGTTAGCAACTCAACTGAGCGGTTTGCATCGCCTAAGCGACCCGCTGCATTAATCTTTGGTGCTACACCAAATATTAACTGCCCAACTGAAATTGATTTGTTTTCTAATCCAACTAGTTTTAACAATGATATTATTCCGGGCTTGCTGCCATTGGACAATAGTTTCAACCCGTATTTTACAATAGCTCGATTTTCATCTTTTATAACAACCATATCGGCACAAGTACCCAAAGTTACTAAATCCAAATACTTATACATTAAATCTACTGGTTGCTTCATTTTTTCTGACAAGGCACATGCTAACTTAAATGCTACCCCACCTCCGCAAAGACTTTTAAATGGATAATCACAATCGGTACGTTTGGGATTTAGGATAGCAAATGCATCAGGAAGTGTCTCATCAGGAATGTGATGGTCTGTTATTATTACATCAATTTTTAATGAATTGGCATATTTTACTGGTTCAAAAGCATTTATTCCGCAGTCGCAGGTTACTATAAGTTTTACACTTAATTCTTTAGCTTTATCGATCCCAATTTTTGATAATCCGTATCCTTCTTTCTCACGATTTGGAATATAGGGAATTACATTCGCACCTAATTCTGTAAGAGCTAAATACAACATTGATGCCCCGGTTGTGCCATCAACATCATAATCTCCATATATCATTATTGGAATCTTAGAATTAATTGTGTTGACTATTCTATCTGTTGCTATATCCATATCCTGCATATCATATGGATTATTAAGTTGATTTAATTGTGGATTAAAAAAATCTTTTGAACCGGCAACAGATAGAATCCCTCTATTTGCTAATACTCTTGCAATAATTCCCGACGATTTAAAATCTTTTTTTAATTGATTAACTAATTTGGGATCGGGATTCAGAAAGTGCCAATTCATAGATTCAATTAATTCTATTTTTTTGCTATTTGTATTAAATAATAATAAACTACTTATAATTCAGAGATTAATATCTTAGCGTAAGATTACGGAATAATTAATATTTAATGATAAGGAATTCTGATCAGAATAATTGAGAATATAACATTGAGCTGGTCTATATGCCGAGTTCTGTATTCCAACATTAATGTCGGAACGATGACCATTCATCTAGACTTAATTTCACAATTAAGTTCAAGCAATTTACCCGTCTCTACAACTTCAATTTAATGAAAGCAATGATGCGAACAACATCTTGAGAACTATTTAATCTTACACCAAGTGGGGTTTACAAGCATCCTAATTTTTATCAGGACCTGGTGGTCTCTTACACCACCTTTTCACCCTTATCCAACAAAAATGCAGGACGGTATATTTTCTGTTGCACTTTCCATATCGCTAAATCGCAACTCCTCCCGTTAGGAGGCACTCTGTTCTGCGGTGCCCGGACTTTCCTCCCCGATTAATCGGGGTAGCCATCCAACCAGCTCAATTTTCAAAAACCAATATATTATACAAAATTTTTATGAATTTG
>JAUXHY010000007.1 GCA_030621275.1 bacterium
CAAGAGCTTACGTTGCGGGAAAAAATTTCTCAGATGCTTATTTATTCTATGCATTTGGATTTCAAAAATGATGAAAACAAACAATGGCAAGAAATTAACCAATTAATAGAAACCGATGGCATAGGTGGAATACATTTATGGAGCGGGAATACCGGATTATCTGTTGCCATGTTGAACACATTGCAGAGTAAATCCAAAGTACCAATTCTAGTAGATATGGATATTGAAAGGGGATTGGAGCAGCGTTCCCCGG
This sequence comes from bacterium, assembly GCA_030621275.1. Taxonomy (GTDB): domain Bacteria; phylum Fidelibacterota; class Marinisomatia; order Marinisomatales; family JAHJCW01; genus JAHJCW01. Next base: position 254 of record JAUXHY010000007.1, read on the forward strand.
AGGGTACACAAATTCCACCGTCAATGGCGATTGCTGCAACAAGTAATCCACACAATGCCTTTGAAGCTGGAAAAATTGTAGCATTGGAGGGACGCAGTGTAGGTGTTCATTGGAATTTAGCGCCGGTTGTCGATGTAAATAATAATCCCGATAATCCGATAATTAACACACGTGCCTTTAGCGATGATCCCAATATGGTAGCGGATTATGCTGTACAATATATTAAGGGACTACAATCCGGTGGCATGTTAGCAACTGCCAAACATTTTCCGGGTCACGGTGACACTCAAACCGATTCTCATAAATCACTTGCCACAATCCCAAGTGATTCAGCTCGTTTATGGTCGGTGGAATTGGCTCCTTACAAAAAAGTAATAGATGCAGGAGTTGATGCAGTAATGATCTCACATTTAATCGCTCCTGATTTCCAACCAAACAGCAGTACACCGGCTACTTTGTCAAAATTTTGGATTCAAGATATCCTTCGAGGGAAACTCGGTTTTAAAGAGGCGGTTGTAACCGATGCAATGGACATGGGCGGAATTACCAACGGATTCTCATTTGATTATGCTTTTATTAATGCAATTAACGCCGGGTGTGATATAATTATTCAAAAACATAATTATCGCAGAGCGGTTGATGTCATCGAAAATGCGGTAAAAAATGGAATCATTGCTAAAGATCGAATCGATAAATCCGCCATGCAAATGCTGAAATTGAAAGAGAAGGCAGGATTGCATCTATCAAAAAAAGCAAATTTTAAAACTATGCAAAGGAATGTTAGAACTACAGAAGCACATCGCAAAGCGAAAAATATTGCGCAGCAATCAATTACCGTTGTAAAAAATGACAGTAATCTTATTCCTGTGAATTATCTAAATAGCAAGCAGATTAATGTAATTGATATTTACGGGAGCAGTTTTAATCATACTCAATCCATTGCAACAAAAACACTTTTAACGAATTTAATCAATGTCAATTCCTATGTAATTGATGAAACAGATAGTATTGAATATTTAGAATCAATTGCCAATAAAATAAATGAAAATAGTATCGTTATTTTTAATATTTTTTCCAAACCAAGTGCCTGGAGGGGAACTGTAGCATTAAATGAAAATCAAACTGTCTTTGTTAATACACTGTCGGACAAAACAAAAAATATTATCATGGTCAGCTATGGGAATCCTTATCTTATAAGAGATTTTCCAAATATTTCTACGTATCTCTGTGCATGGGAAAATCAGACTCATCTACAAGAAGCAGGAGCAAGGGTAATATTGGGACTTAATGATGTTAGCGGCAAATTGCCGATTAATATCCCTGATGTTGCTAAACGTGGAACAGGAATTATTTTAGATAAATCTCCTAAATATTTGCAAAAATTGCCCATTGATAGTGGAAAAATATTACAAGTGGTTATGCCTTACGAAGTCGGCGCGGAAATAGACAGTCTACTAATAATGTTAAATGACGCTGTTGTTGATTCTGCATTTCCGGGTGGAGTATTATTAGCTGCGAAAGATGGAAAGATATTTATCCATGAAGCGTTTGGATATCACACCTATGCCAAAGAGAAACTAACCGGACGAGGAAATATTTTTGACCTGGCATCGCTTACAAAAGTTATATCAACAACTTCTACAATAATGAAATTATTTGATGAGGGTAAAATTAAATTAGATGATCCTGTTGGAAGATATATACCGGAATTTATAGATGAAAAGTTAGCAGATTTAGAAAGCCGTAAATTGGTCACGATTAAACATCTATTGACACACACCTCAGGCCTACCACCCTTCAAATTATATTATGAAATAGAAGGAGACTATTCAACTCGAATTGATTCTGTTTATAAAACAAAATTGGATTCTATGCCCGGTGAAAAAATGGTTTATTCGGATATTGGTTTTATCTTGTTAGGGGAAATAATTGAAAGAGTCTCCGATAAACCATTGGATCAATTTGTAAAAGAAGATATTTTTATTCCATTGGGAATGGCGGATACCTATTATAATCCATCTGAGATGAAGTTAAAACGCATCATTCCAACAGAATATAGTGAAATTGAGGGTGGGTTTGTACATGGTTATGTCCACGATGAAAATGCATGCAGTTTGAGTGGCGTAGCAGGTCACGCAGGACTTTTTTCTACAGCAGATGATTTGGCAATTTTCTCCCAAATGATGTTGAATAATGGCAGATATGGAAACGAAAGAGTATTTGGTACTGAAACAGTGGATTTATTTACCAAACTTGATAGTGCAAATGGAGAAGGTCGTTGTTTAGGATGGAATAGTCCAAATGATGCATCTTCAGGTGGAGTATATTTATCCGATAGTAGTTTTGGACATACTGGATTTACCGGTACTTCACTTTGGATAGATCCTGAAAATGATATTTTTGTAATATTGCTGACGAACGCTGTCCATCCTCACCGTGAATGGAAAGATCCAAAGTACTATAATTGGCGGCAGCGAATACACTCAGCTGTATATGAATCATTAGGTTTTACAGAAATAAATCCAATATTAAAATGGCGGAAAGATTGGAATGCTGAATAGATTTTTCAAAATACTAAGTGTTTCAATATTAATAATTATCACTTCTTGTAATGGTAAAGCAGAGGATCAGCAATGGATTGATACACTACCAAAGCCTTGGTTACTAAGTGAGACTGAAGTATCAAACATCTTACCTGAGTTCCATAAACGATTTCCAAATTTTGAAGAACGTCTCAAAGCTATTACAATTTGGAGAATTGGAACTCCTTATGAAATATTTAAATTAGGCGAGGAAACACTACCTGACACTGACCCAATAATTAGATTGGATGTTTCAGATTGTACGGCGCATGTATTAACAAGTTTATCTTTTGCACATAGTAAAACATGGGACGAGGCACGCAATAAAATTATCAAAATCCATTACAAAACCGATGAAGATGGTAATCATACACCAACGTATAAATCACGCTGGCATTTTACATCTGATAGGATTCTATCGAATCCCAATACAGTAAATATTACTAATGAACTTGTTGATTCCGACGAATTAGAAAATGTTGATTTGACTTTAAATATCGAAGAAGACGGTTCTGAGTTATTGGAACTGGATTGGTCAAGAAAAATTCGATTATCATATATTCAAAATAATAAGATAAACTTAGATTTATTGGCAAAATTGCCAAATGCATGTGGAATAGCGTTTGTCAAAAAACCATTTTTTAAGAATGGGTTAGCAATCGCACACGAGGGAATATTGATTGATCAAAATAATTTAATACATGCCTCGTCAACTGCCGGTAAAACGGTAAAAGTTAATTTGTTGGATTATTATTTTAATGATGGTGAACCGTTATTTGACGGAATAATGATATATAAATTTGTTCCAATTAAATGATTTAGCGAGAAAAATCTAGCTAATATTTTTTTATTAATAAATTAAATATTTATTCCGAATTTCTTGAAAATACGATATATCATCTTGGAATGAGTTAACTATTTCAATAGGCGTACAACCTTCTTTAAGTTGCATGATAAGTTGATTTGATCCCCATAATCTCTCCATTGATTCTTTATTTAGAATTAATTTATTCGGATACAATTTATTTATTGCCCACAAAAAGGTTACGCCGGTCAATATGCTATTATAATCGTTACGATTGATAATATTGATTTCTAATCCATTGCATTGGATATTTTCAAATTTAGGATATTTCGACATAGTTGCAATAGACACCGGAGTAAATTGAGTTTGTTTAAAAATAACTCCCGGTAAATTCTGTTTATTCAATAGACTTATTAAAATATTTGCATCAATCCAAGGGGCACCAATTTGTATAAATGGTGAATATGTACCGCGCCCTTCACTTACATTTGTTGCTTCAAAAAGACAGAAACCGGGATAAATGATAGCTGTTTCTAAATTCGGTATATTGGGAGATGGATTGGTCCATGGCAAATTTGTTTCATTGTAAAAGAAGTTACTTTGATAGTTTTGCATTGGGATAACAATCAATTCTGCTATTGGGTCAATCATTTTTTCACCAACAATCATTTTTGCCAATTCTCCAATTGTCATACCATATCGTATTGGAATAGGGTATTGTCCGACAAACGATTTATAATATTCATCAAGGATTGGACCTTCCACTTCATTTCCAATAGGATTTGGTCGATCAAGTACAATAACAGGAATATTTGCTTCTCCGGCTGCTTCCATTACAAGTCCTAAAGTGTTGATATAAGTATAATATCGTGCTCCAACATCTTGAATATCATAAATAATTAAATCAATATCCTTATACATTTCCAAAGTTGGTTTCTTGGATTTTCCGTATAAACTAATTATTGGAGGAAACAGTTGTAAAACAGTATCATGCTCTATAACCTCTCCATCTGGTATTAATCCTGTAAAACCGTGTTCGGGAGTAAATATTTTAACCAAATTTATAGAATCAAGGTTTAGAAATCGTAACACATTTGATTCACCAACCATATCCAATCCTGAATGATTAGTTACAAGTGCTAAATTCTTATTATAAAGTTTATCAAGATAGTTTTCTAATAAAACATCCAAACCGGTTTTTACGATTGTTTTTTTTGTGGAAGATGTAGATTCATCATTATTTATAATTGTGGTTTGACTACAACTCCATAATAACATTACTGATAGAATAATTTGTATTATTTTTGTATTTGTTAACATATAATAAGTTACAAAAAATGTAATTCATTTCTATCAGAAGTGTTGCTTTTAAATAGGATAACAATATCGTATATTCATTAACAAAAATACTAAAAATAATTTTAAGGTAGACATAATTTGAACAAGTACGATTGCCAAGCCCCAATCTTCCAAGAATTCAGTATCGAAAGTGAATTTTATCATTCATTATCAAAAAAACATATTATTCGTACTATGATGGAAGAACATCAGGTTATTTTAAATTTTTGCAAAGTGTTAGAAAAATTAGTAAAAGATATGAAAAAAAAGATGTCAATTAATGATTCGCAAGAAATCCTTAATGATCTAAAATTAGTTTCAGGACATTTTCTAAGAACGGAAAGACACCATATACGTGAAGAGCATACTTTTATTCGACGTTTAGTTAGTATGGCAGAATATGACCCATCTCAAGAGATTCGTAAGAATCATGATAGTTTGGGTGTGTTAAAACGCAAATTAGAACGAACAATTTATGAAATTTATACTACCTCTTTTGATGAATTCCAAAAAGAGTTACAATCCGTAACCCGGAAACTAATAAAAGACCTAAAAAAACATATCGAAATCGAAGAAAGTATTTTATATCCGCAAGCAGTTAAGTTAATTCCCGATAAAGAGCGTTGGAAGAAAATGCGTAAAGAATCCGATAATATCGGTTATTGTTGTTTTACACCCGGCAAATAGTAAATTTCACAATAAAATAACACTTATTGTTGCTATCATAATTTAATGTTACGTATAATCAAAATAGTTATTATTTCAATTGTATTTCTAAATGCAGTTAACGCTCAAGATCGATATGAATCATTACCAACTTGGGTAAAAAGTGTACCTGAATACGGATTTAATGGGATGAAATATTCTGTAACTCAAAAATCCAATTTATTGGTTTTCGGAACGGCAGGATTGGGAGTTTTACTCGCATATCAGTTTGATGAGCAAATTAAAGATTTTGCTCAGCAGAAAGATTTGTTACCTAGTCGAGTTTCACAATTTGGCGATCTATATGGAGTAATTGGGTCAGCTTTGTTGTTGCCGGCGTCAATAATTATTACATCCAAAGCGGCAGATGAATCAAATCATGAAATGCTGGAAAAATTGGAGTTTGCAGCTTCTACATTAGTGGCAAATGGAGTTACTACTATTATCTTGAAGGAATTAATTGGTAGAGAAAGACCAAATGGTAGCAATAACCGTTCAATGCCCTCAGGACACACATCGCAAAGCTTTGCGGTGGCAGCTGTTGTTAATGAAATTTATGGGCAAAACGCAGGTATTGTAGCATATTTAGTTGCTAGTTTAGTAGGAATTAGCAGGATAAATGACCATGAGCATTATTTGAGCGATGTTATTATTGGCGCCGGATTAGGAACAGCAATTGGTAGAGGGTTTGCTAAGACATATAAAGAAAATATATATATGCCCAATATGTCAATTAACCTCACATTTAATTTTTAAGATATTAATTCCGGTATAATATTCAGTATTAATACTTTTTTCTATTTACAATAAACAGTGATACCTATAGTTGTAATCCTAACATTTGAAAATTGTAACTTTCTCTCAAATCCTTCATCTATAATCTAAAAGAATTAGAGGATAATAAATGGATATGAAAATTACTTTTCCTGGTGGGAAAAAAGTAAATGCTGAAATTGATGGGTTCACTCATAAAACAGATCAAGCTCTTATAAGTGGCGGTGAAGAAAGCGCACCTGAACCGTTTTCATTATTTTTATCTTCGATAGGTACCTGCACAGGTATTTATGTTTTGAGATTTTGTCAAGAGCGCAATATTGATACCACTGGAATGAAAATTATCCAATCAATGGATTTAAACTCATTATCAGGAATGATTGATAAAATTAAATTAAATATAATTTTACCGGATGGTTTCCCTGATAAGTATAGAAAGGCAGTAATTAAAGCAGCAAATTTATGTTCAGTAAAAAAGCATATGGAAAATCTCCCTCAATTCATTATTACAACTATATAAGGTAATACTTCTTCTTAATTATATTGATTGTGTAAATTGCATAATCTTGATTATGGATAAAACACTTCCAAAACTAAAAGGAATTGCCTCAAATATTTTAAAAGCTGAGGCGCAGGAATTAATAAATGTTGCTGACCGTATTGATAAATCGGTTGTTAAAGCTGCAAAGATTTTATTAAAACATGATGGTAAAGTTGTTGTTTGCGGTGTAGGAAAATCCGGTTTGATTGGACAGAAAATTGTGGCCACTTTTTGCAGTACGGGAACTCAAGCTGTATTTTTGCACGCTAGCGATGCACTTCACGGAGATTTGGGTATTTATCGTCCGGGTGATCCGACAATTCTTATTTCTAAAAGCGGTGCAACCGATGAAGTTGTACGTCTAATCCCACTGCTTCGCGAGTTCAATTCACCATTGATTGGGATTATTGGTAATAATGATTCACCATTAGCCGATAAGGTTGATATTGTCCTTGATAGTACTGTATCCTCCGAAGCTGATCCATTGGGTGTTGTACCAACTAATAGTACAGCAGTAACTATGGCAATTGGTGATGCCTTAGCTGCAGTTTTGATGACCGCAAAAAGATTCAATCAGGAAGATTTTGCACGATTCCATCCAGGCGGTAATTTAGGAAGGAGACTTAAATTGCAAGTAAAGGATATTATGACTCCTTTGGATAAAGTTGCAGTTGTTTCTCCTAATCAAAACATCAAAGAAACAGTTTTGTTAATGACAAAAAAACCACAAGGAGCTGCAATAGTATCGGATGGTTCTAAGAAATTAATTGGTATCATTACTGATGGTGATTTACGTCGTGGTTTTGCTCAAAATGGTAACATTAATGAACTTGCCGTTAATGATGTTATTAATAAAAAACCAATATATATTTATTCCAATGCTCGTTTACATGATGCTGTAACTTTAATGGAAGATCGCATTTCGCAAATATCGGTTTTACCGGTATTAGATAATAAAAATGATAAATGCGTTGGACTTCTACGTTTACATGACATTTACCAATCAAAATTAATTTAAATTGTATAGTTAAGATTCCATTTGTTTCAACGAGTGCTCGAAATATAAATTTCAGTACTTAATTTGACTTATCAAATGGATGATATTAAAACGAAGCTAAAAATTAGTTTGAACAGCTTCGACGATCTGGAGCAAGTTCGGAAAGCTGTAATCAATTTCTGCCGTCATTATTGTAGAAGCAATGATGAGATTGATATTATTGAAATGTCAATTTTAGAAGCTTGCCATAATGCTGTCCAATATAGTGAAAAAAGAAAAAACAAACCTTTATGCGAGTTGATGCTATTTTACGACAACCAAAGTATTAAAGCAATTGTCAAAAATTATGGAAAACCGTTCAAGGTAGTGGAAAAAGATTCGTTTTCAATTGACCAAGATTTTCTTCAGTATAAAAATGGTGGTTTAGGTATTCCACTCATAAAGTCATTGATGGATTCGGTGGAATACATAAGAAAATCTGATAATATGAATGAATTAATTATCGTGAAAAAATTAACAAAAAATCAATAGGAGTATTTCAATGCGAATAAAAGAATCAGAAAAAGATGGTGTTGTTGTATTAACATTATCCGGAAAAATGATGTTAGATGCTAAAAGTGCCGGTTTACACGATTATGTTAAAAACCTTATTGAACAAGGTAAAACAAAAGTAGTAATGGATATGGGAAAAATCACTTGGTTTGGAAGTACTGGACTTGGCGCACTATTAGCATCTTATACTTCATTAAAAGATAATGATGGTGATCTAAAGGTTGCACGAGCCACGAGAAAAATTAGAAGTGTTTTCATGTTTACCCAGATTATTAAAGTGTTAGAAAATTACGACACAGTGGATGAAGCAGTAGCCGCAATCAAATAGTAATTATTTTTGAATTAAAGTGAATGATACTACTGAAATTCAAAAACTGAAGTTGGCAGTAAAGGAACTTTCAGTATTAAATGATATAGCCACAGCAGTTAGCACTACTCATGATTTAAATCAAGTAATAGAATTGATTGTACATGAATGTGTTAACCATTTAAATGTTGAGCAGGGAGCTATCATGTTGCTCGATCAGACTGAAACGGACGATAAATTTCATACAATTATCCGTGAGGTTGAAACAGAAACGGATATAGTTCCATATCATTTTGGTGTTCAGTTATCAGGATGGATGATTAAGAATCAGAAACCACTTTTGATAAATGATATTGCAAGCGATGATAGATTTACAAATCTTTCTGATGGTGAATTTCCAATTAATTCCATTTTAAGTGCGCCTTTAAAAACCAAAGGTAAACTTATTGGTGTGCTAAATGTATTTAATAAAATGAGCGAAGACGGATTTACACTCGATGATCAAAGAATCCTATCAATAATTGCAACTCAATCTGCTCAAGTGGTTGAAAATGCAAGGCTCTATGATGAAGAACAGTCATTAAAAAAGATTGAAGAAGAACTGAATTTTGCTGCTGAGATACAAAAAAATTTATTACCCAGTTCAAATCCCCAATTGGACGGTTACGATATTGCTGGTAAAAGTATTTCTGCAAAAGAAGTAGGTGGCGACTATTATGACTATATTACAATCGATGAAAACAATACCGTTATTTGCTTAGGCGATATATCGGGTCATGGTATGCCCGCTGCCATGTTAATGGCAAATTTACAAGCGACATTAAGAGGACAAGCATTATTCACGTCCTCTGCAGGTGAATGTTTGACAAGAGCTAATAAATTATTATATCGTAGTACGGACATGCAAAAATATGCTACATTTTTTTACGGAATCTTGAATACAGAAGAAAGTAGGTTCCATTTTTCCAATGCGGGTCATAATACACCGTTTTTAATCAATCCAAATAAAAATGTTACCAGACTTGCTAAAGGTGGTACAGTTTTGGGCTTCATGGAAGATTATCAATTTGAAGAGGATTCGATCAAACTAAATTCTGGTGATACTATAGTTATCTATTCTGACGGAATAACAGAAGCACTTAATGAGAAAGATGAAGAATATGGGGAAGAAAGATTGCTTGCTGTACTTAAGGAAAATCTTAAATCCAATGCTGAATTATTAATTGAAAAAGTGTTTGAGGCAGTAAAAATATTTGTTAAAGATGGAAAACAAAGTGATGATATTACAATTGTAGTAATTAAGAAGATTTAGCAATTGTACTATGATCGGCAAAACCATATCCCACTATAAAATACTTAAGAAACTTGGTGAAGGCGGTAGGGGTATTGTTTATAAAGCAGAAGATATTGATCTTAAACGAACTGTTGCTCTTAAATTTATATCTCCGCATTTAACTGACAATAAAGAAGATTTGGAACGTTTATATCAAGAGGCTCGTTCTGCCTCGCAACTCAATCATCCCAATATTGCAACTATTTATGAAATTGGACGTGGTGGCAAATTTAATTTTATAGCAATGGAATGCATTTCCGGTGAAACTCTTAAAAGTAAAATTAAAAGGGAAGCTTTATCATTAAAAGAAATAGTAAATATTGCAATAGAAACCTTAAATGGTATAAAAGTAGCTCATAATAATAATATAATTCATCGTGATATTAAGTCCGAAAATATTATGGTGAACGAATCCGGTTCAGTAAAAGTAATGGATTTTGGTCTCGCAAGAGATTTGGATAAAAAGAATGTTACGAAGGTAAGTTCTACTTTAGGGACTATAGCTTATATGTCACCGGAACAAATTGAAGGATCAAAAGTTGATCAGCGATCAGATATTTATTCTTTTGGTGTCGTGCTATATGAAATGATTACAGGAAGATTACCATTCGTTGGGGAACATGAAGCAGCCACACTTTATTCAATCGTTAATGAGTTACCACCTGATATAGCTTCCATAAATCCCGATGCTAATGCCGGCTTGGTTGCAATTATAGATAAAGCAATTGAAAAAACTCCTAAAAACCGTTATCAACATGCATCAGAATTACTTGATGATTTGATGGAATTAAAAGGTGGGACTTTTAAGAGACGTATTAAAAAAATATCTTGGATATCATATATACCTAAGAAAATAAATCGAGCTTGGTTTATTGGTGGATTTATTACAATTCTACTAATTGCATTGGCGACTATGATACCATTTATCTATGGAGAAAAGGGATCTGCGCCAATTGTTAATTCCTTAGCTGTTTTAAATTTTGATAATATACAAGAACCTAGTGATCCCAATCGACTTGGACAAATATTGCAGGAATTAATAATTGCGGACTTGTCCGAAATTTCCAATTTAACGGTATTTAGTAGCCAAAGATTATTCGATATACAAAATCAATTAGGATCGGATAACCAAAATTCGATTGAGCCAAGTTTAGCAACAAATATTGCTCAAGAAGCTGGTGCTAAAACAATGCTAACAGGTAATATAATTCAAGCGGGTAATAATCTCATATTGACATCACAATTGGTTAATACAAATGATGGCTCAATAATCAAATCACATCAAGTGGAAGGCAATGATATTTATTCTATGGTAGATGATTTGACTACTCGGATACGGACTGACATGCAACTGGCAGAAGGATCAGATGAATCAATAGATGTGGCGGTTGCTGATAAAACCCCATCATCGATGAATGCCTTCGAGCATTATTTTGTTGGAGTTGATTATTTTAATGATTCTCACTTTGATAAGGCAATAATTGAGCTCAAGCATGCTATAGAAATAGATTCTACGTTTAGTAGTGCATATTACAAATTGGCACTTGCCCAATGGTGGAGCCAATCAAAGATGGATAATGAATCAATTGAAAATGCACAAAGATCATTATCAAAAATATTAAACGGTTCATGGTATAGAACAACAAAAGAAAAATTATTAGCGCAAGGTGCATCGGAGTTAGTAAAACAGAATTATGATGAATCTGAAGAGTTGTATCTCCAATTAATTGAATTTTTACCAGATGAAAAGGAAGCGTGGTATGGACTGGGAGAAGTATATTATTTTGGTTTAAAAAATTATGAAAAGGCTTCTGAGGCATTTGAGCGTGCAATTGAAATTGATCCCAATTTCAAAATTGTTTATCGTCGTATTTATGATATTTATGATATACAGAAAAAATATGATAGTGGTATAATTAGGGCAACACAGCTTATAGAAGAACATCCTGAGAGTGTTTGGGGCAGTATATTTTTAGGACAAATGCTTATGGGTAAAGGTGATTATCTACAAGCTCGTGAAATTTTTGAGAGCGCAATTCAACATGACAATACTCATCCAATTATTTACCAAAAATTGAATCAAATGCAGAACAATTTAACTTTATGAAGTATATTTATTCCGGCAGAACCGATATCGGCCCAGAGCGAGAAGTAAATCAGGACAGCTTTGGTACTGTAAGTTTACCATGGGGTAGTATCTTTGTATTATCGGATGGATTTGGACACAAAGAGGGCGGCAAATTTGCTAGCCAATCCACAGTTGATATATTTATTAAAAACTATTCTAAAGAAGACCCAAAGAATATTAAAGAGTTCTTAGAAAGTTCATTTGATGAAATTAATAAATATATTTACTACAAGAAAGTATCAGAATACGATAACGCAATGTTAGGGTGTACTGCAGTAGTAATGGTAATTGAAGGTAAAATTGCTCATATTGCCCATATTGGAGATAGCCGTGCATATATTGTCCAAAAAGATAATATACAAAGAATTACGAAAGATCATTCCTACGTTCAGTCTCTTATTGATAAAGGAGAACTCATACCGGAAAATGCAAAATTCCACAGTAAAAGACATGTATTAATAAGAGCATTAGGTAGTCATCGTAAGACTAAATCAGATTATTTAAATCGGTCTTTAGCACCAAATGATAAACTAATGCTATGTTGTGATGGAGTGTGGGGTTTTATATCTCAAGCGACAATTAAAGAGATATTAAATAATTATAATCCAAGCCAGGCTACATTAAAATTAATAGAAATTGTTAAGGAAAACTCAGGTTCCGATAATATTACACTGCAAGTAATTAATTTAGTATAATTTATTGAATAAAAAAGGCGACATATAAGCCGCCTTTTTTATTTATTTAGATACTGTCAATTATAAAGTATAAAAAAGAATTGCTCCAACATTAGACCAATTATAATCATTTTCATTGGGATAATATTTACCTAAGGCACCGTATAAACCTATACTTAACGGTGATTTACCCAGAGGCACACTTCCGGAACCGATAGCGCCAATCCCAAGACCTTGATCTTCTCCAAAAATATAGAATCCTATACCATGTAATTGAAGAATTAATGGAATATCCAACTTTAACAAGTCATTAATACATAGACTGGCAAGAAGTCCACCACCAAAATACAAATTATCAAAATCATAGGTAAATGCTCCAGCTCCAAGTCCAACACTTAAAGGTCCAACTTTTACACCAAGCGGAGTACCGAGTAATAGTCCTAAATTCAAATTCTCATCTTCAGGTCCTCCCCCAACAGGATAACCGGCATGTAACCCTAATTTCCAACCCGGTTTTCCACAATATGATTTTGAACAAGGCTTGTCACACTTGTGTGTTTCATCACATTTATGATCCTTTTTATCGGTGTCCACTGATGTAGTAGCTGTATCCGAAGCGGTCAAAGCTGCAGTCTCAGCCTTAACATCGATAATACCATCACCGTCTACATCATATCCATCAATCACCCCATCACTGTCAATATCGATTCCGGCTTGATCGTCAATAATACCATCGCCATTAAGATCAACTCCATCAATATTTCCATCGCCGTCGCTATCAACTCCGTAGGCTGCGGCAATAGCAGCACTGGATTTAACATCAATTTCTCCGTCCCCATCCAAATCGTACCCGTCAATTACGCCATCACCGTCTAAATCAATTCCTGCTTCAGTATCGATAATACCATCACCATCTAGATCAACGCCATCAACAATGCCGTCTCCATCTAAGTCAATTTGAGTGGTACCTCCCCATGTTTTTGAAGTTTTACCCCAAGTACCTGTTTCTTCTACCCAAGTTTTATCGCCAATAGTTTCGGAAGCGCCGGAATATATCGGTTTACCGCTATCATCAGTATAAACATTCGGAATTACTAACCAATTGTTTGGATAAATCCAATCAGGATCAATTATGTAAGGATTTGCTTCGTGAATTTTTGTCCATTTAAATGAATCGCTGTAAAACTCATCGGCGATAAACCATAAACAATCTCCTTTAATAATCATGTATTCGAAAAACCCATCTGGATTAATAAGACCTGCTGAATTCTCCATATTTACATAACGTGGTACATTATCGTCATAAGCAAAACTAAACGTTGTAAATAGCAACATTAGTGAAATAAGTATTAGTTTTTTCATTTTAGCCTCTTAAATAATATAAAAACGTGTAACAAAT
>JAUXHY010000114.1 GCA_030621275.1 bacterium
ACATTGGATATTCAGGTCCATTGTAGAACATTTTACAAAAACTCAAGAAAATGGTTACTATTGTCAGGAACAATATTGAGAGCACAGCAATTTTTAATAAAAATTTTTTCATTTATTTAAGATTTTTAGAATTGGAAATATATAAACTCTTGCTGGTTATCTGAAAAAATCACAATCAATAGTGTAATGAATAAATACATTGCCCATCGATAATATCGTTTCCATTTTAATCCCAATCTTTCAAGAGCATATTGATTTTCTCTACCCACCCATTCAATAAGAATAAAGAAAATCGTAAATATAATTGGAATTCGACTCATAACTAAAAAACGTGGTATTGAAAAAAGTGATTGTGAAAATATTACATCAAGGTATTGAAATGCATGTGCAAGATTTTCTGCTCTAAAAAATATCCAAGCTAAAACCGTTAAACAAAATGTTATAAACATATTTAATAATTCTTTAATAGAAGGTAAATATTTTCCTTGTGCTATTATATCAGTATTTATTCTATTTTTATTAAGTAGCATTAGCGGTAAAAAATAAATAGCATTTAATGTTCCCCAAAATATAAAAGTCCAGTTTGCGCCGTGCCAAAAACCACTAACAATGAAAATAATAAATATGTTCCTAACTTTCATCAAAGTACTACCATGGCTGCCGCCTAAAGGAATATAAAGATAATCTCTAAACCATGTTGAAAGAGATATATGCCATCGTCTCCAAAACTCCGCTATATCTCTAGAAAAATAAGGAAATGCGAAGTTTCGTATTATATCAAATCCAAGTAGACGTGCTGTTCCAATGGCAATATCTGAATAGCCTGAGAAATCACAATAAATTTGAAAAGTGAAAAATAAAGCACCTAAAACCAATGTGCTACCCGAATATTCTGCAGAATTATTAAAAATCATGTTTGCGAATTCTGCACAAGTATCAGCAATGACTATTTTCTTGAATAATCCCCAAAGAATTTGGCGCATACCATCAACCGCTTTTGCATAGTTAAATTTCCGTTTTGAATAAAACTGAGGAAGTAAGTTTTTTGCTCTTTCAATGGGACCTGCAACCAGTTGAGGGAAAAAACTCACAAATGCTCCAAATGCGATGAAATCTTTGGTTGGCTCAAATTTCCGCCTGTAAACATCTATTGTATAGCTTAATGTTTGAAATGTATAAAAGCTAATGCCTACAGGTAATATGATATTTAATGAATTGGGTTTAATCTCTGTCCCAAAGAATGAAAAGGCAGTTATGAAATTGTCAAGAAAGAAATTGTAGTATTTGAAGAAGCCAAGAAAACCAAGGTTGACCAAAATACTTGTCCAAAGTAAAATCTTTCTTTTTATTTCGTTCTTTTCTTTCGCAAGTTTAAGTCCAACCGAATAGTCAACAATGGTGCTAAAAAAAATTAGTGATAGAAACCGATAGTCCCACCAACCATAAAATAAATAACTTGCAGCAACAATTAGTAAATTTTGCAGTTTCAAGCGTTTGTTCATTACAAACCAATAGAGTATAAAGACTATCGGTAAAAATATTGCAAAGTCAATTGAGTTAAAAAGCATTCTGTTTATATATTTCTTTAATATTTGTTACTAAGATGGTATTTATTAGCATGAAGCACAACATTATGCTAAATACATTGTGAATATTACAGAGATATGTCAATTATCCCTAATATAAGTAATACACTTGTTTAATTTAGTAATAAATCTCAATACTATATTGTGGAGTAGAATTCACCTGCTCTGGAAAATATTCTTAACAATAAATACTCACGGTTAATATTATTTTTAATAATTAACAACCGCCTGTGCATCTTTATTTTTTTATACGTTTTATAATTGGTTTTTATAAGATAGAGATATTGAATTACATACGCTCAGGAGAGCTAATACCTAATATATCTAATCCTTTAGAAAGTATGTTTTTTGTAGCTAATACTAAAGCTAGTCGCGAAAGAGATAGTTCATTGTCTTCAGTGATTACATGACATTCAGTATAAAACTTATGGAATGATGTGGCTAAAGATTGTAAGTAGTTTGCGATTGTGCGTGGTTCTAATGATTCAAGAGCAGTTGCCATTATATTTGGAAATTGATTTAATTGTTTCAGCAATCCAATTTCTGCATCTTTAATTAATAAAGATGAATCGAAATCTTTATTAAAGGTAATTCCCTGCTGCTCGCCATGCCGAATAATATTACAAATTCGAGCATGAGCATACTGTAAATAATAGACAGGATTATTGTCTGATTGATCCTGGGCTAATTCTATATTGAAATTGAGATGTGTGTTCATACCGCGCATGATAAAGAAGTATCGTACAACATCTTTTCCTACCATGTTTGTTAACTCATCCAAAGTAACAAATTCAGCTTTCCGTGTGGACATTTTAACTTTTTCGCCACCTTTTGTCAATGTCACAAATTGATGAATTAATACTCTTAAACTAGATGTATTATATCCTAGTGCTTCTAATGCCGATACGACATCAGGATATGAATCAATATGATCAGCGCCGAAAATATCTATAAGCAAATCGTATTTACGCTCAAATTTATCGCAATGATATAAAATATCCGGTAATCGATAAGCCGGTTCACCACTACTTTTAATTAGTACACGATCTTGTTCTTTACCGAGCGATGTTGTTTTAAACCAAGTTGCCCCATCTTCTATATATGTCAAATCTTTTTGATGAAGTGCGTTGATTGTTTTTTCAATATTGGCAGGTTTAATAAAGTTTTTTTCATTAGAAAAAATATCATGCTTAATACCAATATTTTCTAAGGTGCTACGGATATTGGAGAAAATTCTTTCTTCTGCAGACTTGCGGAATATTTTGTCTCCTGCCTTAACTTTATTACCGAATTCTTTTAATATATCATTGGCAATATCTTTAATATAGTCGCCTTGGTAAAATTCATCAGACCATTCAATATCTTTTCCAATTGCTTGAAAATATCTTCCTTCAACTGATGTTGCTAATGTACGCATCTGTTTACCGCCGTCATTATAGTAATATTCACGAGTAACATCATAGCCATGCCATTGTAAAATACTAGCGACAGTATCACCGATAACTGCTTGCCTACCATGTCCAACTGAAAGAGGTCCTGTTGGATTTGCGCTGACAAATTCCACATTAGCAGTTTTACCTTTACCGACTTTTCCAGAATAGAAATGTTCATCCTTATTAATAATTTGTTGTACAACGGATTGGTAATAACTCGGACTTATCTTAAAGTTTATAAATCCTGGTGGTGTTACGTTTACTTCAGAAATTATGGAATTATCAATAAGTATTGCTTTTTCGATATCCTTAGCAATCTCCATCGGATTTTTTCCGACTTGTTTTGCCAGGACTAATGCTACATTTGTCGAAAGATCACCAAATTTAGGATTCTTCGGACTAGATAAATCAAATGACTCAACAGTTAAGTTAAGTTTTTCTAGTGAGTCAACTAAGTGACGATTGACTATGCTTTTGAGGTTCATCGGTTATTTCAACCGTAGGCGCATCAGCCCAAAGTTTTTCTAATGAATAAAATTCTCTAACTTGAGTTTTGAAAATATGTAAAACTACATCTACGTAATCTAACAAAACCCAGTTCTGATTATTGAGTCCTTCAATGTGCCAAGGTTTGGTAGGTGTACCTTTTCTCACTGCGTTTGCAATGGCGCTTACCTGTATTCCGGTCTCAGCAGAACAAATTATAAAATAATCTGCGGAACTTGATACTTTTCGTACATCAATAGATAATACCTTTTCGGCTTTTTTTGTCAATGTTAATTTGCTGATTATATCAGCTAACTGAGTGGATTTAATTGATTTTTGCAAAGTAGGCAATTTTATTATTGATTAGCAAGATATACCTTAATTGGTTTTACTGAGCGGTAATCCTTACCGATAATAAGTGTAATGTCTATATCCGCCGTTGAACTTGGCTGGGTAATAACTTGTTCTTCGTTATTAACATCAAAGTTCAAGGCTGTTGCAACCGTTTTAAGATTAGAAAAATCATAAGAACGTTGAATTAAAGTAGTGCGTTCGTAATCAAAATTATCTGCGTTCTCTGAACGTATTACGTCAATATGTTCAGTTCGTAAAAAATCTGCTATTTTTGCCGCGATCCCTTTTTCTCCACAGCCATTTAGAACTTCAACTTTAATATCGAGAATCGGATTCTCTTCATATAAATCAAGTGCTAATTGTGCTTTTTGGTTAGCACTGAGTTGAGGATTTTGAAGAGTAACGCCACCGGACCAACTCTTTTGTGCAAAAGAATAAATAAATCCAATAACAACAACTGTCAGAACAACAATTAAAATATTATAGACGAATTTTGTCTGTGATTTAGATTTTTTCTTAGGCATTTATTAAATCTGTGAACAATTAATAACCACGATTTAATTGAAATGGTGATGATTGATATCTACTATACAATGGATAATTTCCAAAACTTACTTGAAAATGAGTATTTTCGGTGGGACTGTAATCAAACGCTGCATTAAAATATAATTGACTATTTGAATAAGGATTTGGTGTATTTGATGAGATCATATTTGGCTGCATAAAAGTCACATATGTTTGCAATTGCAGATTATCGCGCAGTGAAAAATTCATATTATTTGTATAACTTGCCACTCCAATCGATTGGCTATTCATACTTAGCATGCTCATCGAAAAACTATGATTCATACTGAACCTACTCGGATCAAATAATGACATAACAGAACCATCGGAACCAACCGTATTATTGAAAATCGCATTATTTTGCGATAGATCTGATTTAAGCTGTCCCAATCCAACAGAGATTATTATAATAAACGCGATAATATATTTCATTTTTTTAGCCATACCATTTCTTGAAAATTAAATTCAATTCCCTTAATTGTTCAACTGTATTAACGCCTGAAATTTCTATTGGTTCATCGGTAATATGCAAGGCAATGCTTTGTTGCGCATTTGCGATGTATTTTAAGGCATCGGGCAGATAATATTCGTTTTGTTTATTATCATTTTTAATTTTATTTAAAGCAGGAAAGAGTTCTTTTGATTTAAATATATAGATACCGGCATTGATTTCTTTAATTTTCCGTTGTTCATAATTACAGTCTTTCTCTTCAATTATGTAATCCAATGTATCATTATTATTTCTGAACACGCGACCATAGCCATGTGGATCTTCAAATATCGCAGTTAATATGGTTGCTCCATTATCCGCATCACGATGAATTCTCAGCATCTTTTCTATTGTAGATTTTCTTAGAAGTGGCACATCACCTGAAAGTACTAGTACATCTCCAGTGAAATCTTTTAACAATGTTTCTGTTTGCTGTACTGCGTGTCCGGTACCTAATTGAGGTTCTTGAATTACATATTCAAC
>JAUXHY010000014.1 GCA_030621275.1 bacterium
GTATCAATGGCGGGTACTTCAATCTTTTAAACCGTGATTTAAGTGTAAAATCGTATGATAAAAGCTTTTCATCGGAAGTTGTTCCTGTTTCAAGTTACCTGCTATACCTGTATCTTGCCACAAGAGATGATAAATACCTTCATCAGGCAGAAAAAATTATGAATGTCGTTTTAGAAAAAATGCAGGATCCGGAAAGCAAATGGATATTGGAATCTTTTGACAAAGATTGGAATTACAAAACAAGAACAGATAATCTTGAAAACGAAATAAATATCGGTCATAACCAGGAAGTTGTGTGGATGTTTTATAGGCTTTACCTTTTAACAGGGAAAAATGAATATTTGGATAAAGCGAAAATTATTACTGAAAAAATATATAAATGGGGATTTTGCGACAATGGGGCATGGTACACAGGTGTCGGGAGAACAAACCCGTCTTTGCATACCGACTTCTCGTACTGGTGGATACAAGCTTACGGAAACATGTTTGACCTTTTTTTATACAAAAATACCGGTGATGAAAAATATCTTGATCATTTCAAAAAAGGAGCTGATTTCTGGAATAAATATTTTATTGATAATAAATATGGCGACACCTATACAGGCGTTTACCTTGACGGAACAATAAAAGACGGTACAAAGGCAGGCAAATACAAAACTTCATATCATACAATGGAATACTGTCTTTTAACTTATCTTTATTTGGATTTATGGGTAAATAATAAATCAGTGGAGCTTTATTATTGCATTCAATCGACTGAAGAAAATGAAAAATTTTATCCATCGCCGTTTGAAGATATGTCGGTAAAAATCAAAAAAGTTACAATAAACGAAGAGAACCGGACAGATTTTAATAAAGATGAGGTGTATATTATTCTTCCCGAATCAGGAAAGATGAAAATAAAAGTTATCCTTGCAAAGTAGTGCTATTAAAATGATTTTTCTGATTCATTTTTGATTTTATACCTATATTTGAAAAATTAATTCGAAAAAATGTCAGTAGTAGATAAAATCAAAGCACCGATTAAAGGAGAAATGGAAAAATTTATGGATAAGCAATTTAAAACAATTCCGCACAGACGTTATAACCCTTTGACCGATGAATGGGTTCTTGTTTCACCTCATAGAACTAAACGTCCGTGGCAGGGTCAAGTAGAAAGTCCCACACAGGAAAGTCTTTCACAATATGATCCCAAATGTTATCTCTGTCCCAAAAATGAACGAGCAGATGTGCATAGAAATCCCAACTATGAAAACACATTTGTTTTTACAAATGATTTTTCTGCTTTACTGCCTGATACGCCCATAGTTGAAGAAGAGAGTGAGCTTTTTAAATTTCATACAGTAAAAGGGACATCCCGAGTTATCTGTTTTTCTCCGAAACACGATTTAACTTTGCCTGAAATGGGAATAGAGTCAATTAAAGAAGTGGTCGATATTTGGGTTGAACAAACGAATGAACTCGGGGAAAAATATACGTGGGTTCAGATTTTTGAAAATAAAGGGACAATGATGGGCTGCTCAAATTCTCATCCACATGGGCAGATTTGGGCGAGTAACAAAATACCGAATGAACCATTCAAAGAAGAGAAACAACAAAAAAAGTACTTTAAAAAACATAATTCTATATTATTATTGGACTACTTAAATCAAGAATTGGAAAAGAAAGAACGAATAGTTCTAAAAAATAAACATTGGCTAGTAATCGTTCCATTTTGGGCAGTTTGGCCATTTGAAACAATACTCCTACCACGAAGACATATTCTACGGTTAACTGATTTAACATCTAATGAAAAAATATCATTAGCGGAGATACTAAAACAACACCTCATAAAATATGATAATATTTTCAAAATATCATTTCCATATACGATGGGCTGGCATGGTGCACCTTTTGATGATAAAGATTACTCACATTGGCAATTGCACGCTCATTTTTATCCACCGTTGCTCCGTTCCGCAACTGTGAAAAAATTTATGGTCGGCTACGAAATGCTTTCGGAAGCTCAGCGCGATATTACAGCTGAACAAGCAGCGGAAAAGCTGAAATCTCTTTCAGAGATTCATTATAAAAAGATTGTGGGTAGCAAATGAACTTTGAAAATGAACACATAATGGAAAAATTTCCTAAAATGTATGGCGAAAACATTCAAATTCTTGAAAAACAAGAAGAACGTTATCGAAAATTAGAAGAAGATTTTCTCCGAAGGTTCGATGAATGTGAAAAATATTTTTTCAGTTCTCCAGGACGCACTGAAATAGGAGGAAACCATACAGACCATAATAATGGAAAGGTAATTGCGGCAAGTATTAATCTTGATTCAATTGCAGTTGTTACAAAAAATCAAAATAAAAAAATTATTCTTTATTCAGAAGGATATTCCCAACCATTTGAAGTAAACTTAAATAACCTTAAAATTAATGAAAAAGAAAAGGGGACAACAACTGCGTTAATTCGCGGGATCGCTAATAGATTAATCGAATTAGGTTTCGAAATCGGCGGTTTTGCCGGCTGTATGACAAGTGATGTGCTCCGCGGTTCAGGGCTAAGTTCATCCGCGTCTGTAGAGATGTTGATAGGAACGATATTTAATTTTCTTTTTAATGAAGGAAAGGTTTCTGCTGAGGCAATCGCACAAATTGGGCAATACGCAGAAAATATTTATTTTGGAAAGCCATGCGGACTAATGGATCAAATGGCCTGTTCAGTCGGTGGAATAATTTCAATTGATTTTAAAAATCCCGTAAAACCGGTTGTGGAGAAAGTTGACGTTAATTTTAATAAATTAGGGTACAGTCTTGTAATTGTTGATACTGGCGGGAATCATGCTGATTTGACAGACGATTACGCAGCCGTGCCGGCGGAAATGAAATCAGTTGCTAAATTTTTTGGTAAACCTGTTCTTCGCAATGTTGATGAAAACAAATTTCTTGAGAACATCACTGAAGTCAGAAAACATACTGGTGATAGGGCTGTAATGCGCGCAATGCATTTTTTCGAAGAGAATAAACGGGTTTCTCAAATGGCGGAGGCTTTAAATAACTTGGATGTAAAAAGATTTCTTCAATTAGTAAAAGAATCAGGTGATTCTTCTTTTAAATGGCTTCAAAATATTTTTTCAGTAAAAAACAACCAAGAACAAGGTGTATCACTTGCTTTAGCGCTGACGGAAAAATATTTAAGTAAAATTGGAAATGGAGCCTGCCGAGTTCATGGCGGCGGTTTTGCCGGAACTATTCAAGTATTTATCCAAACCGAATTTGTGATGGAATATATACAATTTATCGAGAGAGTTTTTGGAATAGGAAGTGCTATGAATTTGACTATTCGTTCCGAAGGTGCTGTTCTAATTAGCGATAAAGTGAATTAAAGATAAGATATGGGGTCATAACCCAAAGGTTGTAGGTTCAAATCCGCATGACCCAACTCTCTAGAACATTGAGAGTATAGTGTTTTAGCAATATCGTTTAAAACAAAATTCGATTAAATCTTTGGAGAAATTTTAATATATTTACAACCTGATTCATATCATCAAAACATTAACTAACTGTATATAAATAATGGCGAATAATAAATATGCCAATTACCCTGAAATAGGGGATGTGCTTTTTGAGAAAAGTAGGAAAGCAAAACGAGTAATTATCTCGGTTAAATCACCATCAAACATTAGAGTAGCTGTACCAAGATTCGTAACTATTAGAAAAGCTGAATATTTAGTACTTCATAAATTAGATTGGATAAGTAAGCAACAAAGTAAATGTTTGAAAAAAGTTAATATTACCGAATTAACCAAGTCTGCATCTTCCGAAGAAAAATTAAAGGTCAAAAAACAAGTTGAACATCTTGCTGATAAATACGGCTTTAGTTTCAGTAAAATAACATTAAGAAACATGAGCACACGGTGGGGAAGCTGTACTGCAAAAAATAATATTAGCTTGAATATTGGATTAGTTGCCCTAACAGATGAATTGAGAGATTATATTATTTTACATGAACTTGTACATACCAAAATCAAGAATCATAGTAAAGAATTTTGGAATGAATTAGGTAATTTTATTCACAATCCTAAAGAACTAAATAGAAAACTTAGTCAAAACTACGGATTGTATGAGATGTAGAATATAATGCCAATGCAAAAAATCATTAAAGACCCAATGTTTCGCTTTTTGGCGCTCTTGTCGATAGCAGCAACAGTTGGACTACAGGCGTGGCGGACACTATTCAATAATTTTGCAGTTGAAATTGTACATCTAGAAGGGAACCACATTGGAATAATTCAATCTGTCAGGGAAATTCCAGGATTTTTAGCATTATTAGTTATATATATCATTCTTATCCTTAAGGAACACAGATTATCAGCTCTTTCAATAGCAATTCTGGGACTTGGGGTTGGAATAACAGGTGTTTTCCCGTCATACACTGGACTTATAGCAACAACCATGATAATGAGTTTCGGTTTTCATTATTTTGAGACTACGAATCAATCACTGACATTACAATATTTTGATAAAGATTCATCTCCTTTAGTTATTGGCAAATTAAGGAGCTATGGAGCAGCCGCTAATATAGCCGTCGGAATATTTATTTATTTCATCAGTTATTTACTACCCTACAAGACTACCTTTGGATTAATAGGATTCGTAATTATTATTGTTGGGATTTGGGGAATATCACAGAATCCAACTCGAGAAGGACTTCCCTCTCAACATAAAAAAATGATTTTCAAGAAGAAGTATTGGTTGTATTATTTTTTAACATTTATGTCGGGTGCAAGACGGCAAATATTTGTCGCTTTTGCAGTATTTCTACTAGTAAAAAAATTCGAATTCTCCATACAAGAGATTACCATACTATTCGTTTTAAACAATACTATAAACTACTTTATTAATCCGCTTATAGGAAAAGCGATTGTAAAATTTGGGGAACGTAAAGTATTGTCTTTGGAATATTTCAGCCTTATAATGATCTTCATCGGATATGCCTTTGTGGAATCTAAAATGATCATTACGGTTTTATACATTTTAGATCATATTTTCTTTAATTTCGCAATGGGAATCCGAACTTATTTTCAAAAAATAGGTGACCAAAAAGACATTGCACCAAGTATGGCAGTTGGATTCACTATTAACCATATTGCTGCTGTTATAATTCCTGCTTTAGGAGGGTTAATGTGGATTATAGATTATAGAATTCCCTTCATTGCGGGTGCAATTATGAGTTCCGTATCTTTGCTATTTGTACAATTTATTAAAAACCAAGCTAGCATTGATTAATAAAAATTAAACTAATAAACTCATAATATTGTTTGGTTAATATTATTTAATAAGTGTAACAACTAAAGGATATTCACCATGAATAAATCAAAATTAATTATTTTTATCATTATTGTATTATTGTTTAGTGCCTGTTCGCGGGTACTTATATCAAATCGAAGACAATTAAACCTGATACCTAATTCCTCTATGTTGCAAATGAGTTTTGATCAATATGGACAATTTCTTAAGGAGAATGTTATTAGCGCTGATACTGAAAAAACTGCAATGGTCAAGCATGTCGGCAAAAACATCCAAAAAGCAGTGGAGCAATATTATATTGATAATGGTTTGGAAGGTGAATTGAATAATTACGATTGGGAATTTAATTTAGTTGAGAGCAATGAAGTAAATGCCTGGTGCATGCCCGGTGGAAAAGTAGTTTTTTATACTGGAATTTTACCCCTCACCAAAGATGAGAATGGTATAGCTGTTATCATGGGGCATGAAATCGCACATGCGGTTGCAGGTCATGGTAATGAACGAATGAGCCAAGGACTGATGGCGCAGCTTGGCGGTATCGCTTTAGCGGTGGCTGTAAAAGAAAAACCCGAACAGACACAACAATTGTGGATGTCTGCTTTTGGCGCAGGCGCTCAACTTGGTGTATTGCTACCATTTAGTCGTTTACACGAAAACGAAGCTGATCACTTAGGCTTGATTTTTATGTCAATGGCGGGATATAATCCAAATCATGCAATATCATTTTGGCGACGTATGGCAGAAGTGAAAGGTGGGCAAGCTCCTCCTGAGTTTATAAGCACTCATCCTTCCGATGAAATTAGAATCGCTCAAATCGAAAAACTCTTACCGGAAGCATTAGAATATTACAATGCAGCTGTCCCTGCTTTACATTAACATCAAATTTTTCAATAATGTTTATTTCTTTAAAGCATCTCTAATATCTTTAAGAAGCACAACCTCTTCACTTGGCTTGGGTGGAACAGCCGGTTTTTCTTCTTCCTTTTTCTTAGCACTGTTAATCGCCTTTATCATTATAAAGATTGCAAAGGCAATTATAGTAAAATCAACAACAGTATTAATAAACATACCATAATTTAGTGTAACAGCTTCTGCAACCTCTGTTGCTTCCTTTAATACGAACGATAAATTTGAGAAATCAACCCCTCCTAAAAGAATACCGACCGGTGGCATGATAACATCCGTTACTAATGATGCAATTATTTTACCAAATGCACTACCAATTATAATTCCAACTGCCATATCCATGACATTGCCTTTCATTGCAAATTCTTTAAACTCTTTCATCATTCCCATTAATTGTTTCTCCTTTTATTTTAACAATTGGTTTAATTTAATTAGGTTTTAATAATATCTATATAATTAATTATTTTGAATAGAAAAGAATGTAAATTGATAATGATATTAACTTGATTTTCTATAATACAAATCAATAACCTTGATTGTTAATTAATTATAATAAATGATAATTAGGTTTAATAAATGAAAGTAATATTTCTAGATATAGACGGGGTATTGGTAACCAGGAATTCCATTAAATATCAATATCTAAATTTTCCTAACGAAACCAGTATTCGGTTTGGTAAAAAAGCTGTAAAAAATCTTAATAAACTTATTCGATTAACTAAAGCAAAAATTGTTATTAGCTCAACTTGGAGATTATTCCACTCTTTGGAAAAACTACAGAATATTTTCGAAGAACAAAATATTAAAGGTAAAATAATTTCCACTACAAGCGTTGAGAAAGCCACTATTGAAGAAGATATTCCGCGCGGACAAAAAATTGCCGATTGGCTAGAACAACATTCAGAAGTCAAACAATATGTAATAATTGATGATGACGTTCAAGCTGATTGCATCCAATTCCATCCATATAATTGCGTAGAAACATCGTATAAACGAGGTTTTGCTCCTGAAGAAAGATTTAATGAAGCTCTGGCAATCTTAAATGAAAAGTAATGTATATTATACTTTAAATAATAGGATATAATCATGAAAATAAACATAAAAGCACTTGCACTTTCAATGGGATTTTTAGGTGGATTAACCGTCTTTTTACTGACGGTCTGGTTTTTGATTATGGGATATGACGGCAATTTACTTGTTAAATTAGGCAGTGTTTACCTTGGATACTCGGTTTCTTGGACGGGTGCGTTTGTCGGTTTGGTATATGGATTTATTGATGGACTTATCGGTGGTGCATTATTAGGGTTTTTGTATAATAAGTTTTCAAAATAAATAATTATCTAATTATATTTTTTTAAAAAAATATTATTATTACTTTTGCACCCGAATAGCACTCACAAATATGCTATTTGAAAATAACAGATTATGAAATTTTGAAATTAGTTAAGGAAACACACATGAAATACTTAACATACTTAATAAGCCTCTTGTTTGTTTTGGCATTTGTCGGATGCGATAAAGCTAAAGACACCGCTACCGATGTAAAAGAAACCGAAGCCGTAGTAGAAGAAGTAGAAACAGTTGAAGAAATTGCAGAAGAAGCTACTGAGGTATTGGAAGAAGTTGCTGAAGAAGCAAAAGAAGAAGTAACAGAATAATTATTTAGTAATTATTTGTAAAAAGGGAAGCTGGATTTTAGCTTCCCTTTTTTATTTTGGTGATGACAGATCCACCGAATACTTACCTATGGTAAATAGAGGCTGCTAACCTCTGCAGTGTGAAGACAGCGCTAATCTCTATTTTGTCGATGAGAAATCAGAAATTTAAGCCTTCTGTATCCACAATAAGCGTATCCACAATGTGGGTATATTTGACTATGCTTAAATAAAAAAGCCCCACAACTAAGTAGGGCTTTTTATCATTAAAATGTAGATTATTTCAACAACATCAGCTTAGTAGTTCTCACTTCATTACCTGATGTTATCTTGCTAAGGTACAATCCTGCAGGTACTTGTTCATTATTTTGCTTAGTTCCATTCCATATAACTGAGTACCAGCCTTGAGTTTGATTTTCGTTTTGCAGTGTTGATATTAACTTACCTGCTATATCATAGATTTCTACCGTTACAAGACTCTCAGTATCTAATCCATATCTAATAGTAGTACTTGGATTAAATGGATTTGGGTAAGCAGGCAACACTATGAAATCAGTTGGTATTGAACTAAACATCCCATTAACTCCTAATGTTAAGTCTGTACCTACGTAGTCTTGGTCCGTTAACTCAGTTGTAACTGCAGGATACGTATAGCTTACCGGAGTAAATGTCCAATTATCCTTAGTTGCTGTTGATGTACCATTCCATCCGCTTGATACTGATGTACTATAATGCCCAGTCGCATTTGTTATGACTGTTGCTCCTCCATTGCTGAAAGCTACTGATACTCCTCCTATTCCATTATTAGCACTATCTCTTACATCTCCTGAAATTGGTACTGCATCTTTCGTACCTACAAAATCTTGATTTGGCGCATTAGATTGAATACTCGAGTAGGTATAACTGTCCGGTGAAAAGTAAAAACCTGTCTTTGATGGTGTTGAAGTACCACTCCATCCTTTAGTAATAAACTGTTCATAGTATCCCGTTGCATCAGTTGTGGCTGTTAATCCACTATTACTGAAAGCTACTGATACTCCTCCTATTCCATTATTAGCACTATCTCTTACATCTCCTGAAATGATTACTAAAGGTGGATATTGAAAACTAAATATTGTTCCTAAATTACTACTCCCACCGGCACCCGTCATTCCATACATTTTACCACCACCATAAGCCAATGAGCCCCACCAAGGAAGTGCGCCGTCTTCACCGACAGATGGTTTAGATAGTGAATAACCGAGGTCATTGTTCACTATACCTGCCAATGGATCCTTATCATGTATTTGATGATCTCTAACTATTTTTGTTAAAATTGCACTTTGGTTATCCATAGAAGCAGATAACTTTCCCACTGCACCAGCTCCGGCAAATGAATGCAGAACTTGATAATTGCTACCGTCTGAATAAATCTCAAATATAGTTCCAAGATCATACATTCCTCCTACCCAAGTCATCCCCAATAATCTTGAGCCAATTCTGATCAATGTCCCTCCGGGGTAACCTCCGTCTGTTACATTATCTGCGAAGGAATGTAATATCTCAAATCCATTGCTATCTGTGCCGATCCTAAATATTGTTCCGGCGTCATATAGACCACCTATTTCGGTCATACCATATAAAGCTGAACCTATTTGTATTAGTGAACTAAATGGGAATGAACCATTTGTTGGATTCCCACATTCAAATATATGCAGTAATTCAAAGCTGCTGCCATCTGCGTTGATCTTAAATACTGTACCACAATCATAATCTCCTCCCCAATAGGTCATTCCATATAATGTTGATCCATTTTGAATTAAAGATCCGGGTGGCTCTCCTCCATTTGATATATCAAGATAGTTCATCGAATGTAATAATTCAAATCCATTACCATCTGTTTGAATCTTAAATATCGTTCCTAACTCATAATATCCACCTAAAAATGTCATTCCGTATAACGTAGTACCATTTTGCAATAATGCACCATACGGTTGGGCTCCATTGCTTGGATCAAAATAATCAAATGAATGTAGAATTTGATAACTGCTACCGTCCGTTCCGATCTTAAATATCGTTCCAGCAGTATTAGTTCCACCTTCAGATGTCATACCATACAACGTTGAACCATCTTGAATTAATCCACCTGTTGGTAACAAACCATCGGTTGGTATACCTGAAAATGAATGTAGTAATTCAAATCCGCTGCCGTCTGTATCAATTTTAAATATTGTACCTATACCATTAGTTCCACCTTCAGATGTCATACCATACAACGTTGATTCGTCAATTATAACCGAATCCCAAGGCAATCCACCATCGTCTGATCCGCCAGAGAAAGAATGCAATAAAGTCGTTTGAGCGATTGACATTGTTGTGATACTAAATAGAACTAAAAATAAAACAGCAAAATATTTTTTCATGATAACTCCTGTAAAAATGAATTAAGGGAATAACATTCACAAATTCCTGATGAATAAAATTAGTATTGTCCAATATCAGTTAAAAGTTTATAATAGAATAACGGGCCTGATATACTGAATGTAAAATAGATACAACTAATTTATTCAGCACTGATTTACCAAGGCAACGCTAATTGGAGCATTCTAAGTCAGTTCAACAACTTTGTATTCACAGAATGTGTGTATATAGATCAGTAATTGGAGTTACCAACGGATTCGTAATCCATTGCTACTCCGTTAGAAACACTCCCATTGTATCCATAGAATCCGTATCCATAATGTGGTTATATTTGACAATCTCAGTATGTATTGACTCTTACCCAATCCTATATTTACACTTGATATATCTTTCTAAGACTTTTTTAATCCGTATAGGAGGTCAAAATGATAAATAAACTTCTATTGGTGCTTTTAATCCTTCTGGTTATTCCTAATTATTCTCAAGAATTAATTGTTAATAACAATCAACAATCAATTCCATTAAACTTGAACCTAACTAAGCAATCTCATAATTTTGAAAAGAATGATTTATCTGATAACACGCAAAAAACAAATGGATTGAATAATGGCAGCTATTTCGATATATCTCCTGGAATTATTTATTTTGATTTTGGTGAGAGAGCACCTGGTTTCATCAGTAGTATAAATTGGTGTAAAAATAAATATTTTGCCTTGACAGCACTTATTGAATACTTGCCATCAAAAACAGATATTTTAGATGCACACGTAATTGAATATAAAAAAGACTTTGGTGTCTATTTTGGAACAAAGACTGGTTCCAAAGTGGGGCTTATAGGTTCGGGTATTATTCAGGGTTTATTTCTATTGGTGGTAATTACGGAATAGATACTAATTGGGATAAAAGTATTTACTATTACAATTCAATAACATAATTACTTTATAATAAAATGACGATTACGCCTCCAATATTTGAGCTGTTTTGTATCCATAGAAACCGTGTCCACAATCCGGTATTATTTGACTTTATTTTAATATATTTGATTAAACCAAGACACCTTTCGCAAACACAAAACCCCGTCGTGAAACGGGGTTTATAGAGGGTGGGCGATGGCAGGCTCGAACTGCCGACTTCTGCCGTGTGAAGACAACGCTCTGACCAACTGAGCTAATCGCCCTAATTGTAACAAATTACGTTTGATAAATTACATATTAATGATATTATTAAGATTATTTAGATATAAAATTTCCACGCACAATAATATTCATCAGGATGCTTATCAGGCGGGCAGGCAATGCAAGTAGTTTTAATGCGCGGATCAATTGTTTTAGCAAATTCTGTATATTCCACAAGCCCAACGGATTTGCATGGGAAATCGTGTAGTCCG
>JAUXHY010000247.1 GCA_030621275.1 bacterium
ATGCTAAAAAACATCATAAGTAAAAAAGTTTCAATGGAAATATTATAATAATTATAGATTACAATAAATGTTAAAGCAGTTAGTATCTCAACAAGTGGATATCTTACAGATATCTTTATTTTACAGTTTGAACATTTTCCCCTTAACAATAGATAACTTAACACCGGAATATTTTCCCAACATTTTAACTGGTGCTTGCAATTTGGACAATGGGAACGTGGCTTAGAAATGGATACATGTTTTTGCAATCTATAAATACATACATTCAAAAAACTGCCTATTACAAGTCCAGCAACTATAATTAAGGTCATTATCATTGTTCTATAAAGTTAATTGATCTTACAATTCCCATTAATTCATCTAGTTCTACTGGGGTCGTTAAAATACCATCAGCACCGCAACTATCAGCTAGTTGCTGCTCTTTGGCTCGAGTACCATCAGTTAGTATTACGATTACAATATCTTCATATTTAATATCATATTTTAATAAACTACAAATTTGGTATCCGTTAAAACCTGATAATACTGCCTCAATCAATATTAAGTCTGGTTTTTCATTTCTGGCTAAGTTAAAACCGTCTAATCCATCATAAGCAACAAGAACCTCATATCCATGTTCAACAAGGTATTGATTTATTGAATCTGTATCTGATTTTTTTCCGTCAGCGATTATAATAATTTTATTGGTCATTTTATTTGTTATAATTCTTCAATGTCTAATTGTATATCATAATCCTTTCTATCCCACCCTTCAGCTTTAATTTTCATTGTTATATCAGTTTTGTGATCCGAATAAGTTATGGCTGTTTCCGGTGTTATAATACCATCCTTGAATAACTGTAATAAACATTGGTCAAATGTTTGCATTCCTTCAGTTTTTGAAAATTCAAGTGCCCTTGGTAATAGATGGATTTCCCCCTTTTTGATCAAATCTTTTACTCGAGCTGAGGGAAGCAAAATTTCTACAGCAGGAATTAATTTATTATCCTTTGTTGGTATTAATCTTTGAGCAATAATTGCATTAATATTTTCACTTAATTGTTCACGAGCTGTTTTTTGTAACTCAGCTCCGTAAATATTAAATATTCTTTCTACTGCTAATTGCGTATTAGTTGCATGCATAGTACTTAATACTAAATGCCCAGTTTCTGCAAAATTTACCGCTGTAGCGATTGTATCCATATCACGAATTTCACCCATTAGTAATGCAGATGGATTTTCCCTAAGTGCGCTTTTTAAAGCTCTTTTAAACGAAAGCGAATCTTGTCCAATCTCTCTTTGATTGACAATAGATTTTTTATGTTGATGCAAAAATTCTATTGGATCTTCTAATGTTAAAATATGCCCTGTTTTATTTCGATTGCGATGATCTATTAATGCTGCTAGAGTAGTTGATTTGCCTGATCCGGCTGAACCAACTATTAATACTAAACCACGATCCTCAAGTGCTATCTTGCTCAGATTTTGAGGAAGTCCTAATTCTTCAGGCGTTTTTATTGCCATTGGGATATGATGAATCACGATAGCATCAGTACCACGCTGTACAAAGTAATTTACCCTAAAACGACCTACATCGGGAAAACTATAAGCAAAATCTAATTCTTTCTCACGAATAAAAATTTGTTCCTGCTCATTTGTTAAAAAACTTTTTCTAAAACCTATTAACATCTCATTTGATACTTTTTCTTCTTTCAATCTAACTATATTACTGCCAATAGTTAAGACAGGATATGCACCAAGGCTAATAAATAAATCATTAGCTTTTGATTCAATCATTAATTTGAGTAACGTTTCAATATTATACACTTCGTCTAATCTCCACTGATACTTTCAATAAGTCGATCACTTTCCTTTTCAACTCTAACCATTTCTTCTTTACTGATTAATGATTGCTTATATAACTGTTCAATAGATTGTTCCATTGATATCATGCCAATTTTACCATGTGTTTGAATAACCGACGGCAACTGATAAGTTTTGCCTTCCCTAATTAAATTTGATACAGCCGGAATTCCAATTAAAATCTCAAATGCTGCAACCCGTCCGCCAGTCCTCCGCTTGAGTAAGCGTTGTGTTATTACTCCTATTATTGATTCACTCGCCATCAATCGAATTTGATTTTGCTGAATCGGTGGAAACTGATCAATTATTCGATCGATTGAATGAGGTGCATCCATCGTATGTAAGGTTCCAAATACAAGATGACCAGTTTCAGCTGCACTAATAGCTAACGATGTCGTTTCCATATCACGCATCTCGCCTACTACTATAACATCCGGATCTTCTCGTAAAGCACTTCTTAGTGCATTAGCAAATGAATGAGTGTTTACCCCAACTTCGCGTTGCGAAACTAACGATTTTTTGCTCTTATGTATATACTCAACAGGATCTTCAATAGTAATGATGTGTTTTTGTTTAATATCATTTATATATTCTATAACTGTATTTAATGTTGTTGTTTTACCACAACCAGTCGGACCTGTAATTAAAATAAGTCCCTGATCTTGTAAAGACAATTTTTTTAATATTTGAGGTAATCCTAATTCTTCAAATGAAAAAGCATAGTCATTAATTGCACGAAATACAACTGCATCACCATAATAACTACGGAAAACATTAATACGAAACCTTCCAATTCCGTGAAATTCTGCTGAGAAATCTATTTCTAGTTCTTCTTCGTACCGTTTGCGATGATCTTCACTCATTATATCAAATACTAAAAGATGAACATCATCCGGTAACAAAGGAGCGTGTTTTGTTTTTATTAATTCCCCATCAATTCTGTAAATTGGAGGGGAATTCGGACTCAAGTGAAGGTCAGAAGCATTTACCTCACCCATATATGATAATAAATCATAAATCTCCAATTTAATTTCTCTCCAGTTTTATTGATAACGTATAATTGATGGTGTTATAAAAATCAGTAA
>JAUXHY010000156.1 GCA_030621275.1 bacterium
AAGGTTGAAATGACGCTTTATAAGGCTTTGGAAGGTTATCATTTACTTGGTACCGAAGATTTCGATGAATCGATTGTTACCACGACCGATAACGCAATTCTTGCATTGCGTGCTTTGGAAAAAGAAATGGACCGGAGATACGATATATTGGCTGATGCAGTTGTGAGAAATATCGGTGAATACAATAAAAAAATGGAAAAAGACGGTAACGCGATTTTACCGTATCTTGTATTAATTGTAGATGAATTAGCTGATCTTATGATGTTAAGTGCCAAGGATGTCGAAACACCTATTGCTCGTTTAGCACAATTATCTAGATCGGTCGGAATTCATTTAGTAATTGCGACACAAAGACCATCGGTTGATGTAATAACAGGTGTGATAAAAGCTAATTTTCCCGCACGTTTAGCATTCCAAGTTGCCACAAAAATAGATTCACGTACAATTCTTGACACGATGGGTGCTGAAAAATTGATTGGCCGTGGCGATATGTTATATCTAAAACCCGGTTCATCACAACCTATACGATTGCATGGTGGATTTATTACGATCGAAGAAATTGAAGCGATAATGAAACATGTCGCAACACAACCAAAAACCGATGAGTTAAAATTGGCCGGAGTACGTGAAACTGCAGGTACGGAATTTACAGTTGATGAAGGATCAACAGATGAGCTATTCAGAGAAGCAGTTGGATTAGTAATAACACATCAGCAAGGATCTATTTCATTATTGCAAAGGAGATTGAAGGTTGGGTATGCTAGGGCTGCTCGTTTGATAGACCAAATGGAGCAAGCAGGTATTGTAGGACCGTTTACCGGGAGTAAGGCAAGGGAAGTATTAGTTGATGAAACCTATTTACAGATCATTGAATAAATTAATATTGATAACATGCTTGGTTTCTATCGGATTTTCCGATAATAATTCCACTTTGCTTGATTCAATGTCAATAACACTGCATCAGGAAGGAGGATTGTTAATAGATGCTACTATCGAACAATCCCAAGTTGAAAATGAATGGACTGATTATGTTCTGGTTGAGATTGTTGATTCCACAAAATTCATATTTATTGCAACAGAACAAATTATTAAGGTTGATACAGATACGATTTATACGTTTACGCCAAATACTGGTCAATTAGTAGTAGATCATTATTACCGTAATGAATTTAATATGTTAAGTTTACTCTCCGGCAATTTTAGTCAAGTAAAATTAGGAGAAGTTCAGAAGCGCGTAAGAGATATGATAGTCAATTTTACAATTCCACAAATTGAATCGCGTGGAAAGATTTGGATTAACTCGCAAACATATCATCCTATTAGAATTGTATTAGAGGACGATTTAGAAAATTATACAACTATTACAATTAATTCAGTACAACCGCTGAGTTATAAAAATCAATATAATGATTATAATACTAAGGGGTGGGAGATAATCGATCTTCGTGAATAAAGCCATTAAATTTTCAATTGGATTAGTATTTAGTATAGTTGGCATGGTTTACGCTTTCCGTCAGTTTAATTGGATTGAATTCATTGATTCATTAAGAGGTGTTAATTATTGGTATCTGCTTGGTGCAATGTCACTACAACTTGGGGCTGTTTGGTTACGTGCCCTAAGATGGAAATGGCTTTTGGTCCCAATTAAAAATGTTCCTGTACGGATTACTTTTGATGCTACAATTATTGGTTATTTTGGAAATAGTGTTTTACCTGTACGTATGGGTGAATTATTACGTGCCTATGTTGTCGCGAATAATAGCACTTTGTCAGTAGCACAAGTAATTGGATCATTAATTGTTGAAAGGATGCTTGATATTCTCGGAGTTGTGATATTAGCGCTAATATTTTTAATCAATTTTGATATTATTAATATACCTAATTGGATCATTTTTAGCATAGTATTAATTACAATAACATTATTTGGCTTGTTATTTCTTATTAGTAGTAAAAAAAATAATTGGCAATTTATTAAAAAAAGAAAATATTTATTTCAATCCAAAATTGGTTCAAAAATTTATGATGTTCTTAAAAACATTGTTACCGGTTTATCAGTAATAAATCACGCTCCTAATAAAATTGGTGTGTATGGATTTATTTTTGTACTATGGGGAATGTATTACTTATCGTTTATTTTTGTTGTAAATAGTGTTAATCTAGGTTTGAACTGGGTTGATTCGGGTGTATTATTTCTCCTACTATCATTAGCTATTTCTATTCCGGCTGCTCCGGGATATATTGGTACATATCATGCCACATGTGTAGGCGCTTTAACAACCATTTATAATATTGGATTAGGTGAGAGCCAGGCTTTTGCAGTATTAGCACATGCAATGATGTTTGTACCGATTGTTATAGTGGGATCAATATTTTTTTTAAAAAACTCTATGAAATTCTCAAAACTAAAATCATTGGAAACAGTTGAATCATGATAAAATATGATGCAATATTTCTTGATCGTGACGGCACAATAAATTTTGATCCTGGTTTTGTTCAGAATGTGGACCAATTCAAATTCTATGATTTTGCATTTCCTGCCTTAAAAGTTTTATCTCAACATGGTAACAATTTTTGCATTATAAGTAATCAGTCTGGAGTCGGCAGGGGATTAATTGATATAAGCGATTTACGTGAACTTAATGCATTTATTCGTCGAGAGTTTATTAATAATCAAATCAATTTATTAGATATTTATAATTGTACGGATCATCCCAATGAAGCAACCAATCGACGTAAACCGGGAACAGGTATGTTTTTAGAAGCAGCTGACGACCATGACATTGAACTTAAAAGATGTTTAATGATTGGCGATTCAGAAAGAGATTTAATACCGGCGCATTTCCTCGGAATGGATACTATGTTAGTTTTAACGGGAAACGGACATTTAACTTTAGATAATATTGCACCTTCAGATAAACCAACCTTTGTTGTAGAAAATATTTTGGAGGGCGCAAAAATGCTAGTTAAGAAATTTATATGATCAAAAAAATAGGAATATTAACCGGAGGGGATTCAGCCGAACGAGAAATATCGTTAAAATCTTGTGAAGCAATTGAAAAAGCATGTAATGAAATAGGTTACACCACAAAACGAATTATTATTGATGGTAATGCACAAAAAATAATTCCCGAATTAATAGGAGTCGATTTTATTTTCATAGCTTTGCACGGTGGTAAAGGTGAAAATGGAGTGATACAGGGGTTACTTGATTCACTTAATATTCCGTATAACGGATCAGGTGTGCTTGCATCATCGCTTGGAATGGAAAAATCTCTTACGAAACAATTGGCAAAGAGTTTTGGAATCCAAACACCTGATTGGAAAATATTTGGAGATATTACTGAGAGTAAAAAATATATCTCAAATGAATTTCCGATTGTAGTAAAACCATCCGCAGATGGTAGTACAATTGGATTATCATTCGTTCAAAATCAAGCAGAATTTGCCGAAGCGGTTGAACTTGCCGATAAATATGATGGTAATATCATGGTTGAAAATTATATTGAAGGCAGGGAGCTCACCGTTACGATAATAGGACAGAAAGTATTTCCAATTGTGGAAATCATTCCAAAACATAAATTTTACGATTATGAATGTAAATATGAAAAAGGAATGAGTGATTATATTTGTCCAGCAGAATTACCCAAAAAACTAACAGACAAAATTCAAAATTTTGCTTTAGAGGTTTTTAATATTTTACAATGTAGCGGATATGCGCGCGCTGATTTCATCTTAGATAAAAATAATAATCCGTGGTTTTTAGAAATTAATACTTTACCAGGGGTGACAGCCACGAGTCTTGTACCAAAATCAGCGATGGCAGCTGGTATTTCATTTAACAATTTAATTCAAATGATTATTAACGAATCTCTGAAAAAATGAAACACTGGATTGCAGTATATACAAAACCTCGTCATGAGAAATCGATATTGAGTCAATTTACAGAAAAAGGAATTGATTCGTACTTACCATTAATTAGACAAAAACATCGCTGGAGCGATCGGATGAAATGGGTCGAAACCCCAATTTTTAAAAGCTATATTTTTGCGCATGTTGAATTAAAAGATAATTTGGAAGTTTTACAAACACGTGGAGTAAATCATATTGTAAAATTCCAAAACAAAATCGCTGTTATTCCCGATGTCCAAATTACAAATTTAAGAAAAATGATTGAAGGCGGATTTGACCCTTTGCCTTCTGATTATTTTGTAATTGGCGATGAGGTTGAAGTAATTGGAGGACTTCTTAGAGGAATGAATGGAATTGTATCACGAACTGACTCAGAAGATAAATTAAT
>JAUXHY010000254.1 GCA_030621275.1 bacterium
CCATCACCACAAGGTGTCCAATGGACACATGAATTGGCTATGGGAAATAGTCAAGTTGATAAGTTAATTTTTATTTGCGGGCACTATAAGGGAATTGATGAACGCGTTATAGAAAAATATGTAACGCATGAATATTCAATCGGTGATTTTGTTGTTACAGCCGGCGAACTTCCGGCAATGATGATGATTGACAGTATAGTAAGATTGATTCCCGGTGTGTTGAATAAATATGATTCAGCAATGAGTGATACATTTGCATCGGATTTATTGGATGCACCATATTATACAAGACCGCGTGAATTTGAAGGTATGAAAGTACCAGATGTCTTAATTGAAGGACATCATAAAAAAATTGATGAGTGGCGTAATGCTCAGAAAAAGAAATGTACAAAAGCAAAACGTCCTGATATTTGGAAAAAATATTTAGAGAAAAATGATCTTACGGAGAAGAAAAAATGAACAAATTAGATGATGTAACAAAAGATTTATTGAAAAAGAATATCCCTGATTTTGCCCCGGGGGATACCATTTCTATGGATATACGAGTTGTGGAAGGAGAAAAAGAACGTGTACAGCGTTATCAGGGTGTTGTAATAGCACGTAAACATGGTGGCATTGAAGAAACTATTACCGTACGGAAAATATCTAACGGAGTTGGTGTTGAAAGAATTTTCCCATTACATTCACCAATGATTGCTTCAATTAAAGTAATCAGGCGTGGAAAAGTGCGCCGTGCAAAACTTCATTATTTGCGTAGTTTAACCGGTAAAGCAGCACGAATTCGGGAAAAACGATAGCACATATCTTAAAATGAAAGCTCTCAATTTGATTGAGAGCTTTTTTGTTTATAAATGAATAACAACGAAAAAATTATTCTAACTATTACCGGGTTTAGCCATTTATTGGTTCATTCCGTGATGATTGTTCTGCCTGCTATCCTTTTAGTCTTGCGAGATCAATTTGATGTAGGTTTAGCAACTCTTGGCATAATAGCAACTGCAAGTCAGTTTATGTTTGGCCTTGGTGCTTTACCGGCCGGAATTTTGGAGAAAAAGTTAGGTGGCAGGACGTTACTATTAATTTATCAGCTTGGTGTTGTTGTCTCAATAGTAATTATAATTTTATCACAAACATTATGGACATTAACTGCGGGATTAATATTACTAGGACTATTTAGCAGTATTTACCATCCGGCAGGGCTAACTTTAATTTCACGTCGCGTGAAAGCGATAAGCAAAGGTATGGCTTTTCATGGTATTATGGGCTCAATAGGTTTAGCGTTAGGACCAATCATCGGTGCAACTTTAACAGTTCTTAGCGGATGGAGATTGCCATATTTGGTATTGGGCGTTATTATGTTATTGTTGGCTTTTAGCACGATTATATTTATCCCATCTAGGAAGCGGGAACCTGAAACTGCTGATCATATTCAGCCAGAAGAAACCAATCGTACGGCGTTACTATTATATTATGGAATGATTATAATGGTTGGTTTAGCATTTGCCGGATTTACAACATTCATGCCGGCACATTTTGCATTGGAAACACGTAATATATTTTCATCATTATCAGATACAATTAGGGGTGGTTTGTTCACAACTTTAGTACTTTTGTCTGGAATAATTGGTCAGATGCTCGGCGGAGCTTTAGGCGATAAATATAGCAGACCAAAAATATTATTTTGGGTTATTTTATTAAATATTCCATTATTAGCATTAATGGGTTACACAACTGGAATTCCACTTGTTATTTTTGGAATTTTATTAGGAGTAATACATTTTATTTGGCAACCGGTAGGAAATTCGCTTATTGCACAAATATCGCACAGTAAACATCGTGGCTTGAGCTACGGAATTAGCT
This sequence comes from bacterium, assembly GCA_030621275.1. Lineage (GTDB taxonomy): Bacteria > Fidelibacterota > Marinisomatia > Marinisomatales > JAHJCW01 > JAHJCW01. Next base: position 1,861 of record JAUXHY010000254.1, read on the forward strand.
TTTTCCTAAGTTTTGGAGTTGGTTCTTTTGCCGCAGGAATCGGTGGTTTAATAGCTGAGAATTATGGAATTAATTTTGTATTTCCGGTAATGGCGCTATTCTTTATTCCCGGATTAATATTAGTTGTACCTTTTATTAAAGTTGTAAGAAGTAAAAAGTAAGAGGTCAAATTAGAGTTTTATTCCCCTCTTAAGAGGAGTGGATTCGACAAAGTTGGGGACGGGGTGTTTTTATTAAGAAGATACACAATATGATATTGTCCTTTTCTTTAGAAGAAAAGAACGAAAAGAATCGTCGTTGCTGAAAATTTTATCCGACTTCAATCTTATTTCAGGAATGAATTAAACTCACAACGATACAATATATCGCAGTTCAAACAGAAATTCATTCTTATCTGAAAGAAGAGTTTGTCGTTATAGATAAAATTTTCAAATGCGACAAATGACAATTATTTTTGAATACTTAAAATCTTAAAGATAGACAGCTTAATCCACCATCTAATTTTTTAAATTCAGACATACCTAATTCAATGGTTTCATACCCTGCTTGTTCAATTAATTTCTTAGTTTTTGGATAACCTTTGGCAACTAATACATAATTGTTTATCCAAACGCAGTTAGCTGCATAAGCTTCATCATCATCAATTTTGATAAGATTAAATTTCTTAAACTCCGGTTTATTAATGAATTCATCGGTTACTACTAAATTATTATTCTCTAAATAGGACACTCCCGATTTTAAATGTATCATATCGCTCAACTTTACAGTTGAGCCGGTCATACCATATTTCTCTAAAATTTTAATGACCTGATTTGCCCCCGCAGAGTTTGTCCGTTTAGATAATCCTATATAATAATGAGATCCAACCATCATAATATCACCGGCATCAACTGTAGCGGGTGACGTGATCTCTTCAATATCATCGTAATAATCTTCAATTACCATTTTCATTGATTTGGTTTCATTACGTCTTGAAGGAGCACCGGGGCGAGTGACAATTCCACAATGCGGAGTTAATAACGCAG
>JAUXHY010000142.1 GCA_030621275.1 bacterium
ATGATTATTTAGTATTAAATAATTCAGTATAAATAATTGTTAGGTTACCAAATTATAATTACAGATATATTAAAGTTAAATAAAGTAGATAAAGAAATACTCGACATATTGAAGGAGACATTTCTCACTAGAAATATCCATCCTTTAGCATCTGATGAGCATTTGAGACTATGGATAATTCGGACACTATTGATTACTTCAGTGTTAGGTTTTGTTGTAAGAGTAATTATAGGGCTGTCGGGTGAAGAAATATCCCCTGAATTTTCTTCTGTTATATCTTCGCCTATAGCACTTTTCTTTGGGGCATTATTTCTTCATATTAACAATAAATCAGAAAACACGAGTTTAATCGTTTTCGCTATAACTTGGATATCTATTGTAATCAGTCTCTATGTTTAAAAATTCTACAAGACTCAATCAACTTCGCACCTTGAGAGCCAGATGCAGCACATAGCTACACAGGTTATTGAGGTGTTATACAACTAAAGGAGTACTAAAATAAGTAGAAAAACGTAAACCACAATATCACTACACAACTAACATTTCTATCCTAAAAAACTTCCCCGGCTTTTTCGCCATCCTTTTAATGATCAAATAAGAGATTATTCCAGCTATTCCAAGTCCAAGCACTCCACATAAAAATTGATATAATTCAATAGGTTGTAAATTAATAGTGAATTGTGTAGCAATTATTATACCAAGGAGAAATCCAATCAACGGTAATCCATATTGTAAGAATGATAATTTCAGTAAAATATTTGATGCTTCCGATACTGTAACTCTATCGCCTATTTTAGCATCAATTGTATTTTCTAATGTAATTATTTTATCTTTATCAGAACCGGGAGAACATAGAAAACGGATTCCACAAGTTTTACAACTATCATCAGTATCTATGGTAATCGTAGCATAATTACCATCAATATTGGTGACTATCCCTATATCAGATACTTGATCGGACAAATTATGCTTCTACTTTTTCTGCCGGTTCATCTACAATCGGTTTACCAATTATAGCTAAACAACCGGTTGGACATTTATCGGTAGGAAGCTTTGCTTCCTTTCCATATATATCATAATTGACGATGGCTAAATTATCCTTCATTTCCATCTCACCTTCTTCCACGTTGCGCACACAAATTCCACAAGCAATACATGCTTTAATACACACTTTCCGTGCGTTTTTAGCACCATCAAGATTTTTACAAAATACAAATAATTTATGACTTTCAGGATGCATTTCAATAATATCTTGTGGACAAACTTCAGCGCATTTTCCGCATCCGGTACATTTGTCATCTAAAATAACCGGTAACCCATTTTCGCTCATATACATTGCGTCAAATGTACAAGCCTCAACACATTCACCAAATCCCAAGCAAGCATATTCGCACATTTTCTCACCGCCACCAAAGTAAGATGCACCTAAACACGATTTTATTCCGGCATATTCCGCTTTCTTGGCAGTTTCATAATTACCGCCTTGGCACATTAAGCGAGCAATTTGTTTTTCCCCTGAATCAACATCTACACCTAAAATTTCTCCGATAGCTTTCCTTGCTTCATCATCGCTAACCGGGCAACCATTAATCTCCGCTTCACCGGCAACTACTACTTCAGCAAATTTTGCACAACCGGGATAACCACATCCACCACAATTTGCACCGGGTAACTCATTAAGTATTTTTTCTATGCGAGGATCTTCTTCCACATAAAATTTCTTTTCCGCGAGAGACAATCCTGCAGAAAAGAGTAATCCCAATCCCCCCATACTAGCAATTGCAATTATTAATGTATTTATATCCATAATTATTACTTCAAATTCTGCATTACATTGAAATCAAACCAGCAAATCCCATAAATGCCAAAGCCAAACTTCCTGCTACAATCATTGTGATACCGGCACCTCGAAATGGTTTTGGTATATTGGATAATTCCAATTCTTCGCGAATTCCTGCCATAATTACTAATGCTAGTGTAAAACCGGCACCGGCGCCGATACCGAAAACTAAACTTTCAATAAAACTATATTCCCTTAGAACCGAGAATAATGCCAGTCCAAGTATCGCACAATTGGTTGTGATAAGCGGTAAAAAGATACCCAATGTATCATATAATGGTTTGCTGACCTTTTTAATGAACATTTCAACCAACTGGACAAGGGAAGCGATCACCAATATAAAAGATACATATTCAAGAATTTCGATTTGGTATGGCACAAGTAATAAATGATATATCAACCATGTAACCGCAGCTGTGATTGTCATAACAAACATAACAGCTAAACCCATACTTACCGCGGATGATACCCTTTTTGATACACCAACAAAAGGACAAATCCCTAAAAAGTATGTAAGAACAAAATTATTTACAATCGCTGCTGAAATAAATAATAGTAAAAGGTTCATATTTTAACCTTCCTTTCATTCAGCCAATTGCCTAATCCAATTAAAAGTCCCAAAGTCAAAAATGCTCCGGGTGGTAAAATCATAATCATCCACGGGTTAAACCAATCGCCCAAAACCTGTATATTAAATAAGGTGGCTGAACCCAATATTTCACGAATACTTCCTAAAACCACAAGTACAAAAACAAATCCTAATCCCATTCCAAGTGCGTCTATTATTGACCGACCTACCCCATTTTTTGATGAAAATGCTTCTTGTCTTCCCAATATGAGACAGTTCACAACTATTAACGGCACATAAGGACCCAACGCCTTACTTATTTCAGGTAAGTATGCTGCTAAAAATTTATCCGCAACCGTAACAAATGTTGCGATAATTACAATATAGCCAGCAATTCGCACTTGATGCGGAATTACTTTTCGCAATAGAGATATAATAATACTTGAGCTCAATAATACGAAAGTTGTAGCCAGTCCCATTGATAATCCATTAATTGCGGAATTGGTAACTGCTAAAGTTGGACAAAGTCCCAAAAGCATCCGTAATACAGGATTATCGTCCCATAAACCTTTTAAAAATTCTTTACTTAATGATATTGATTTTTTAGCCATAATTAATTTGCTGATTGATATGAATCTTTAATTTGTTGAATATTATCATTTATAATCCGCACTACAGCTTTTGATGTTATTGTTGCTCCTGATATTGCCTGTACCTCATTTGGATTTTGTGGAATACTGTTTTTAACTACATCTATTTGAGGAAATAGAACAACTCCACCAAATTGTTCCGGAAACCAAAATGGATCAGCTTTATTTGAAGGATCTTCCACAATTTTAGTCCCCAATCCGGGAGTTTCGATCTGTCCAAGTACTTTAATACCTGTTATTGAAGTAAAACTCGGATCAACACCAACCATTATTGAAATATTTCCCTGAAATCCACTGCCATCAACTTTAAAAGCAATTCCTACGGGCTGAGTACTACCATCAATTTTTCCAATATAAACTTTATTTCCGTTAATATCTTTCTCCTCATAATTATCGTATGAAGGTAATACATCGGATATTGCCGCTTTCAAAGCTTGTAACTGATGATAGGCAATCTTAGGCTTTGTAACTCCATCCCAAGTAGCTAAAATACCACCGGATAATGCAGTGATTACTGTTAAAACAATGACCATTTTAGCAGTTTTATTCATTAACGCGGTTCTCCGAATATTCTAGGTCGCGTATAACGATTTATCAAAGGAGTAATACCATTCATTAATAATATTGAATACATAACTCCTTCCGGCAATCCACCGAATTGACGAATAATAATTACAAGTATTCCTGCACCTATACCAAATATCCAACCACCTTTGGGAGTTATGGGTGATGTAACCATATCGGTAGCCATAAAGAATGCTCCAAAGAGTAATCCACCCGAGAGCAAATGAAATAATGGACTAGGATACTGTGCAGGATCAATCATCCAAAATATTCCGCTAAAAATGGCTACACTTCCAAGGAAGCTAAGTGGGATTCTCCAATCAGCATTTTTTAATATTAGCAGAAATATACCACCTATTAAAATGGCAATTGCGGAAGTTTCACCCAAACTTCCACCTACATTTCCAATAAGTAAATCCGAATAGTCAGTTAAGATATTTTCAAATTTGAACGTTCCTAACGGTGTAGCTGTAGATACTGCATCTATCTCCGCAAATTTTGCAGTATTCGGATTTGTCCAAGTTGTAATTGCTACCGGGAAACTTGCCTGTAAAAATGCCCGACCTAATAAAGCCGGATTGAAAATATTATATCCCAATCCACCGAAAATATGTTTTCCAAGTGAAATTGCCACAATAGCTCCTAGCGCTGCGCTTGACAATCTAAATGACGGAGGTAAAGTTAAAGCTAACAAAATTCCGGTTATTATTGCACTTCCGTCAGAAATTGTAATTTTTTCACCTTTCATATGATTCATTACAATTTCTGTAATTAAAGAAGCTACTACACAGGTTAATACCATCCACACTGCTCGAATTCCAAAGTAGTAAAATGACATCGCCATTGCGGGAATTAATGCAATTATGACTGACCACATAATTCTAGGTACAGATTTAGTGGTATGTAAATGCGGACTTGAATTGAGAATGAGCATCCGCTCAGGTTTTGCTAACTTGGCGCGAGGATCAGGTTTCTTTTTAGGAATCACCTTTTTTTCAGTTTCTATATTTTCTTGTTCTTTTATTATATCGTTCACAATTAAACCACTAAATCACATTGTATTTCATAAACTTTTTGTTTACC
>JAUXHY010000032.1 GCA_030621275.1 bacterium
TCAACGCTTCAGATGATAATATCATTCCCGGTGTGCAATACCCGCATTGTACAGCACCTTCCTCTAAAAATGATTTTTGCAGAGGATGTAATGTTTTATGGTCCGAAAATGATTCCACAGTTTCAATTTTGCAGTTATTTACAGTATGCATTAGCATTAAGCATGAGTTTTGTGCTTTACCATTAACTAATACCGTACATGATCCGCATTCGCCATTATCACAGCCATATTTAACACTGTAAATATCATTTTCACGAAGATATTCAAGTAATGTTTGCCCGGGTTTAACTTCGGTATTGATTGTCTTTTTATTTAATATAAATTTTATTTTCATTTTTTCTTTGTTTCTTAGTGTCTTTGTGGTTTTATTCATATCTTCTCCACTGCTCTTTGGATGCCGGTCTCGATTAGCGATTTTTTATATTTCAAAGAACCGTATTGATCATCCTCAAAATATTTAACCGACTCATTTATAATTTTCTTTAATGAATTTTTGCTAAAATCGGCAAGCTTTATTGTATTGCCATATAGTTTCTTAGCTTTGCCTGATATGACAAAGTCTAATTCCATAGCTCGTCTTACGACTGCAACAATTAAAAATGCAGGAGCTGATGGTAAAAGTGCAAACCGTTCAAATCCGGATGTTTTTAGATCAATTGTATTAATTATTATCTTATTGATTATTCCTTTTCCATCCCACTCCCGAAGATGAATATTCTTTTTATCCGGTGTTCTTATTTCTAATATTGGATTAATAGCCACTAAGTATGTAAATATTTCGGATTGTACACGCTTTTGAGCGATTTCACCACCAAGCGATCGCTGATTACGAATGTTTTTAGAAAAACAGGAATATTTTACTGCCTCAACAATTAATGGGAAGTCGGATAATTTGTTAATCATATCTTGGATTGTTGAACCAGCGCCAATTATAATTGAATCTTCGGTAATCTCAATAGTTTTGTCAACAATATAACTAATGTCGATAAGATTTTGAATTTTTGTCTTTTTTTCGGCTACAATATATGTTCCGCCACCTAACAGCGCACTTTTGGATTTTGATTGATATTCAATTGCTTGTTTAAAAGATGTAGGAATATCAATATTCTTTATCGATGACCACATATTATTCTCCAATAAAATTTATACCTGAATTTTGTGTTGCTTTTTTCAGCATTTCAGAGCTGATTCTATTATGTTCTTTGATGTGTTTCTTTTCATTAAAATCAAATTTGCCATTACGCACTTGGACTTTGCCATTAACTATCAGATGATCAACGGGAGTAGTCCTAACAGTAAATACTAATGATGCTAACGGATCGGACATTCCACCGGCATATTCAAGGCTGTCGACTGAGAACATTGCTATGTCCGCTTGCTTGCCAACCGATAATTCTCCGATGTCATTTCTATCCAAAACTTGTGCTCCTCCACGCGTTGCCATCCATAGCACATCTCTAGCGGTAAGCCAATGTTCATATTTTCTTAAACGTGATAATAATAATGCATTGCGTATTTCACTTAACATATTACTTGAATCATTTGATGCGCTTCCGTCCACTGCTAAACTAACTGAAATATCTGCCTCGATCATTTCTTTAATACGTGCAATCCCTGAACCTAATCGCAAATTTGATGATGGACAATGAGATACTCCGCAACCTGCTTCTCCCATCAATTTTATTTCATTATCATTCAGATGAACGGTATGGGCAAACCAAGCATTTTTACTGATCCAACCCAATGAATCAACATAATCGACAGGTCGTTTACCATATTTTTCGATGCAGAATTTTTCCTCATCAAGTGTTTCGGCCAAGTGTGTATGGATAAGCAAATTATTTGCTTTAGCATAATCAGCAGTTGTGCGCATCAACTCAGGAGTGACAGAAAATGGTGAGCAAGGTGCAAGTGCGATGCGCAGCATTGAGCCATCCGATTTATCATGATATTTCGCGACCAACCGTTCTGTATCAGCTTGAATTTCAGCTTCAGTTTGTACTACATCATCAGGCGGTAAACCGCCCTTAGATCTGCCAAGTGACATAGATCCGCGCGTCGGATGAAACCGGATTCCCATCTCTTTAGCAGCTTCAATTTCTACGTCAATTAATTGAGCAGAAGTTTTCTGCGGAAATATATACAAATGATCGGAACTCGTTGTTGTACCTGATTTCATTAACTCAGCGATGGCAGTTTTTGTGCTGATAGTTATGCCTTCCTCAGTTAACTCTCGCCATAATTCGTAATGGTTGTTTAACCATCCGAATAACGATACATTTTGCATTTTCGGAATATTACGCGTAAGTGTCTGATAAAAATGATGATGAGTATTTATAAATCCCGGTAAAACGACCATATTACTTGCGTCAATCACTTTATCAATGTTACATTGATAATCATCTGATTCAATAGAAGTAATTTTATCATTTTCGATTAGAATATGCCCGCCGGAAAATTCTTCCTGATCATTGTTCATAGTTGCTACTAAAAGCGGATTTTTGATAAGTATTCTACTCATTGCTTACACCAAACAGAGGTTCATCTTTCAAATTTAATAACAAATATCCCATTTGAATTGCATTTTTACTTGACCATAAGTAGTCATAATCAACTTTTGAATGTACTACCTGAATCACCATAGATGATTTATCAATTATAGCTGAAAGATAATTATTTGAATATAGTAAATGGCCATCTTCAATCTTCATAATTTCAATAAAATCATCATGTTTGTATTGTATATGGTCGTTTTCAATAAAGTAACCTTCAGGTTCTTGTAGAAAACTTTCTTTTGTTAAAAATATATGCGGTTTGGTTTTGTATGGTGCACCTGCTGTGGGACAAAAAGTATTGCAATTGCCGCATTCATTACAGAAATCACCGATGGTAATAATTTGTGTATTTTGTTCAAATACGATGGGTACTAAGTTAGAAATAGTGATTTCACCACTTACTTGCGCGACTTTCTGCGCGATTGCTTTCATAGGTGCAGCTTTATATTGATAATTTGCCAAGTTCGGACATACATAAACACAAACACTGCATACTTCGTCACAATACAAGCAACGATTTGCTTCTTTAACCACTTCATCTTTGGTTATTATCCGATGGATCATATCAAAATTCAATTTGTGTTCATCATTATATTTTGGTACGGAGATTCCATATTCACGATTGATCGCTTTCCGCTGTAATTCCAAATCAGATATCGACTTATTTGATTCACTAGAAAACTGTCCACTAATGCCTGCAGCTTTTAGTATATTTTTTGCAGCGGTTTTCCCGTCGCCAACGGCTTCCACAACAGTTGCTGCCCCTCTAATAGCATCGCCACCCGCAAACACATTAGCGATATTTGTTTCACAGGTGTTTTGATTTACATCCAACTTTTGTTCACCAAGAAAGTCTAATACAACATTTTGTCCAATAGCCGGAATGATGGAATCTACTTCAATGTCAAATTCTGAATTTGGAATTGGAATCGGGCGTGCCCGCCCTGAAGCATCCGGTTTGCCTAATTTCATTCGCTGACAAGTTATTGAATCTACTTTTCCATTACCATTAATAGTGAGTGGTGAAACTAGTTCAATCAATTTCACACCTTCATCCAATGCTGCTTGAATTTCCGCATCTTCAGCGGGCATTTCCCTGCGCGTGCGACGGTATAAAATAGTAACTTTACTACTTTCCCCAACTAAGCGAATCGCTGTTCGCGCAGCATCCATTGCAGTATTACCGCTACCAATAATGGCAACTTTATCACCTAGATTAACTTTTCGTTTTTGTTTGACTTTAGCGAGGAATTCAACCGGTTCAATTACATTTTCTAAGTTTTCACCTTCAATGTAGAGTTTTTTATTTTTCTGTGCTCCAACAGCAACATATACATAGTCAAATTGTTTACGTAATTTATTGAATTTGGGTGTATCAATTTTAGAATTGTAATGTATTTTAACACCTAAATCAAGAATTCGATTAACATCATTTTGGAATGTCGCATTAGATAATCTAAAATGTGGAATTGCCTCAAATACCATTCCACCGGAATAACCTTTTGCCTCAAATATATCTACTTGGCATCCTGCTAAAGCCAAGAAATAAGCAGCTGATAAACCAGCCGGACCGCCACCAATAATTGCAATGTCAATATTTTGTGATTTTATGTTTTTCTTGGCAAATTCTTTTGATCCGAATTCTGCAGCATATCGTTTTATATCACGTATTAATAAAGGATTATCATAATTACTACGCGTACATTTTAACGCACAAAGCTGATCGCACACAGCACCGGTAATGCCGGGTAGAGGGTTAGTTTGCATGATTCCTTCGAACGCTTTGTCAAAATTGCCTTGAGCGGTTTGATAAATATATTCAGGAATGTGTTGATCTGTAGCACAATTACCGATGCAGGGCGCTTTTATGCAATCGAACTGTGTTAATTCTCGATTAGTTTTGATTGACTCAAATCCGGTAAACTGATTTTGATAAGCAGGATTATCAAGAACATCGTAAGAATATTTTTTCAAGTTATGTAAACAGGATTGTTTTACATCGGTATTACCACCCATGTTGATAATAAATTCGTCAATATTATTAGCTCCAACGGAGCTGAATTCCATGCGGATATTCTCAAGATACTGATTAAGCCGACCATAACCGCCCGGTTTTAGAACATCAGTGCAAGTAGTTACCGGTTTAATATTACATGCCAATATATTTGTGATATTGAATGCATCTGCGCCGGCAGAAAATGAAATGTCAAGTTGTCCATCAAAATCTGACTGTAATTGAGAGGCAAGATTGACGCTGATAGGGTGCAAAGCCCGACCACTCATATAATTTGTGGCCTCTTTTTTGGGCAGAACTTCTCGTGAGTTAAGTACTTCCAAAGTGTTAGTTAATTTTAAACCAAATTCTACATTATTATCATCAGCAGATTTTTGTAGGTTTTTGATGAGAGCAATTGCGTCATCATATTTTAAATCATGTTCAAATGCCTCATCCGATATAGTTATTTCATCGAATTTTAGATCATTATTAAGAATTTGACGTAGTTTATCTGATCCTAGTAATGTTGGATTCAGTTTGATTGCAGTATTCATTTTCCGTTCTTCAATCAGATATTTCCCGATTTTTTCAATCTCATCCGGTGGACAGCCATGCATGGTCGATAGTGTAATATTATCAGTCAATTGCGATGGGATATTTATTTTTTTGACATTTGGATAAATATCGAGAATACTATCTAATTTTTGATTCAATATAGAATCGCAATTATTCATCAATTCAAAATATTCTTGGACATTAGTGTTCAATATTCCCTTTAAATCGTAACCAACACTCATATTAAAAATAAAGCCGGGATTTTCCGGTTCGCCCCAGCCAAATTTATCACGCAAAATATGAATTATTATCCAGGCATTCAAATATTCATTAAATGATTGTCGCAGTTTTAACTCTTGTGACCATTCGCAATTGTAGCCCTCATCAGTCATATCAATGCAAGGTTTTGTAACTTCAATTTCATCTAAAGTTTGGACGGTTTTAAGCTCTATATATCTTGCACCAAACAGCCACGCTAAAACAATATTTTGTGCAAGTTGTGTATGCGGTCCGGCAGCCACGCCAATTGGCGTTTCCAACATTTGTCCATAGCGCTCCATCTTAAATGGATCGTTGCTTTGCGGTATGAAAAATAACTCCTTATAATATCCAAATATTTTGCCGTGCTGTTCTTCGCGAAGTATCCACGAAAGTAATTTATTTAAAGGTAGAGGATAGAGTTTATCTGACATTATATTTTTACGATTTTAGATAATTCAAATCTTAGCATATTTTGCAGTGCTTTACGTCGATAATTAGCTGTAGCACGAATATCATCAATAGGTGAAATTGCGCGATCAACCTTATCTAATATTTGATCAATGTAAAGCATTTCTAATCCGCTTAATTTAATAATTGTTGGAGCAACTGCGCCTATGGCGATGGTTAATTCATTTTCATCATAAGCGGTTGCAAAGTTAATGACCGAAATTGCCATTGCTTCACGTAAGCCAAGTTTATAAAACATTGAATTTGAGGATGTTAGCGGTAGTATTACCGTTAGTAATATTTCTCCGTCTTTCATCGCAGTTTTGCCAGGACCGGCGATGAATTTTTCAATTGGAATAGTCCGATTCCCATTTTTATTACAGAGTAATAATTTTGCATTAAAAGCATATAGTGTCGGTAAAGTATCTCCGGCAGGGGAAGCATTGCAGATATTGCCGCCAATTGTGGCACGATTACGAATTTGTACGCTACCAAATTCAGTAGTTGCTTGCCAAAGTGCATAAAAATGTTTTATAATAAAGTTGTTATTCTTTATTCCTTCAATTGTTGTTCCGGCGCCGATTTCAATATTATTACCAATCTTTTTAATTCCGGTGAAATTAGGGAGTTGCTTTAAATCAATGATTGTCTCAGGTAACTTTTGTCCGCGTTCATAACGTGGGATTAAATCCGTTCCACCAACGAGTAAGGTAAAATTTTGTTCAGATATCAAATGTAACTCATCTAGTGTTTTTGGTCTAAAATACTTCAATTTAATTACTTTTGTTCTTCTTCGTGTCTTTGTGTCTTCGTGGTAAGTGAACTCACAGCATCAATTATTTTTGTGTATCCGGTACACCGACAAATATTACCGGAAATTCCCTGTTTTATTTCTTCTTCACTAGCAGTCGGATTATCTTTTAGTAATTGTTCACCGGCTAATATCATTCCTGGTATACAATAACCGCACTGCACGGAATGATGGTCAACAAATGCTTTTTGCAAATCGGAAAGCTCACTCTCTTTGCCAATACCTTCAATCGTAGTGATTTCGGAGCCATTTGCTTCTACTGCAAACACCAAGCAGGAATTGACAATTTTACCATCCATAATTACCGTACAAGCTCCACACTCACCCTCAGCACATACTTCCTTAGCGCCAGTTAAATTTAGTTCATTGCGTAAAAAATCGAGCAATCGGAGATGAGTAGGTATGGATTGGGTGATAAGATTATTATTTACTGTCAATTCAATTTTATGGATCGTTGGATTATCAGTAAATAGCATAATTATTTTTGTTTATTTTTATTATAAAACGTTAAAAACCCCTCCAAAGTCTTCGGCTGAGCTTTAGGAATTTCAATCTTTTCTTGAGCTGCAGGAACATCTTTCAATCCGGTACCGGACGCAAGAATTACGATTGAGTCACCGGCGTGAATTGTTCCGCGTTTCATGGCTTTTAGGAATCCAGCAAATGCTGCTGCTGCTGCAGGTTCAGTAAAAACGCCGGTATTACGCGCTAGACGGTGTTGTGCTACTAATATTTCATCATCAGAAACAGTAATACCAAATCCTTTGGTTTTTTGCACCGCTTGGATGGCTTTTTCGCCGTCACGCGGAAGATCAACTGATATACTGTCAGCAATTGTTTTGGATTGGACAGGAACCATCGGTTTACCGGAATTTAAAGCATTTACAATTGCTGGAGAACCCTCTGCTTGAACCGCAATCAATTGCGGTAATTTAGAAATCCAACCTAATCTTACGAGATCAAGGAACGCCTTGTAAATACCGGCGATAATGCAGCCATCGCCCGTAGGGACGAAAATTTTATTTGGTACTTGCCAATTTAACTGTTCAGCGATTTCTAAGCCGACTGTCTTTTTCCCCTCTGCTAGAACGGGATTGATGCCGGTACTGCGCGAATACCAACCGTTAGCCTCGGCAACGAGTATAGAAAGATCGAATGCATCATCATATGTGCCATCGACCATATATAATATTGCGCCATACTGCAGGATTTGCGTGAGCTTGGCAGGCGGGGCAGAGGCAGGTGCCAAAATAACAGCTTTTTTTTCATAATATGCCGCTAAGGCGGCTAATGATGCCGCCGCGTTTCCAGTGGATGCAGCTACAATAGTATTTTTACCAAGTTCATCGGCGTGGCGGATACCGACTTCCGTAGCACGATCTTTAAGAGAACCGGACGGATTACGAGTATCATCTTTGATATATAAATTGATTTTACCGATATCGGTTAGCAAGTTGGGAAATGATATTAACGGTGTACCGCCGCTTCTCATTGATAGATTCTCTGGTGGATTTTCAACCGGTAAAAGCGGATGATAACGCCATAATGATTGATAAGGAAACTGTTTAAGATCATCCACCGACCAAATCTCTTTAATTAACTCGTAATTGTATTGAACATCTAGATTACTTTTGCATTTTGGACATTGATAAATGAATGGCTCAAAGGGATATTCCTCGCCACATCCTACGCACTTGTATCCTAATATTCTTTTAGTATTTTCTTTATTCATAATTTTTTGCCACTAATTCACTAAAATAATAATAATTCCTATCCTAAGAGGGATCTGATGAAGTTATGGTATGTGTACAAAATTCAATCATTCTCATTTTGTAGCATACCAGTATTTCTTTCCTATAATAAATTCATCAACCCCTTTCTTTTTTATTATTTTCAAGTTTTTAATATGTGCTTTTCCGTGATTCACTTCCAAAAACTTAAGTTTATCACAAGTCTCAAATTCATCGCATTCCCAACAGCCAATAATTTGTTTCTTTTGAACGCATCTTTTAATCTTACAACTTGGATTTCCACCACCATTTCTGCAACTTTTTCCGCA
>JAUXHY010000113.1 GCA_030621275.1 bacterium
ATTTCAGGGGGATATTTGGTACATATGATTTTACTGAAGGCGATAATAATGTTAATTCTAAATTAAATATTGTTCAATTTGACGGATATAATTTTGATACATTTGTTGTACCAAATCAATCTGTTCAATATTAATAATGTTATCAAATTCGTGGTCTAATTATTCTCCTTACTTCTCGGAAGATAGTTTAATTGCGGGTTTTACAAATCGACATTTTCCTTACACATCAGCAAACGATAGATCCGAATTTGCTAAAATATTAAAATTAGATTATCAAAAAATAGTTATACCTAAGCAAATTCATTCTAGCAATGTGATTATTTGCGCTAAAGCCGGAAATATTATTGATACTGATGGAATAATAACTGATAATAAAAATTTAGTTTTATCCATTCAGGTTGCCGATTGCATTCCTATTTATCTTTATGATACCCAAAAACAAATTATAGGCTTAATACACGCAGGATGGCGAGGTGTAAATTTGGGTATTATCGAAAACAGTATTGATAAAATGAGAGAATTGAATTCAGAATCAATTGATATTAAAGTTTTGCTTGGTTCATCCATTAGGCAATGTTGTTTCGAAGTTGGACCAGAAGTTGCAGAACTATTTGATAAAGAATATCAAGAAATTGGTAAAAGTGATAGAATGCAATTAGACCTGCAAAGTATTGTTATCGATATATTAATTAATAAGAATATCCAAAGTGAAAATATTGTTGATATAAAGGAATGCACATGTTGTTCAGACAAGTATCATTCATTTCGAAGAGACGGTGACAAAACCAGTAGGATGATTGCAATGATGGGATGGCAATCATAAAAGTGAAAACAAAAAATGGATAATTGCAGTTATGACACATTATTTTTCCTCTGTGAATTCTAATGTATAGTGGTTTAAAATTCAAATCAACTAATCAATATATATGACAATATTTGAAGCAGCATTATTAGGAATAATACAAGGGCTTACAGAGTTTTTGCCAATTAGCAGTTCCGGTCATCTTGTTATTGGACAGAAAGTACTCGGTATTTCAGTAGCTGGAAATGTCTTTGAAATAGTTGTTCATTTAGGAACGTTAGTAAGTGTACTAATTGTATTTTGGGCAGATATTTGGCAATTAATAACTTCTTTAAAATCCGCGCTAACTCAAAAATATATTTTCACTATAGTAATTGGAACTTTGCCAGCTGTAATAGTAGGATTTTTATTCAAAGATATTATATCAGAAGCTTTTGAAAGTATTAAGGTTGTGGCAATAACACTATTGATTACAGGACTAATATTATTGACCACAAAATATATTAAAACGAAACTAAAGGATATATCAGTTGGTCGTGGTTTACTGATCGGTATAGCTCAAGCGATGGCAATAATACCTGGTATTTCACGGTCAGGTATGACAATCAGTTTAGGAATGTATCTTGGAATAACACCTGATAAAGCTGCCAAATTTTCATTTTTACTCGGAATTCCGGCAATAGTTGGAGCAGGATTATTGACTGGTTTAGATCTAATGGAATCAAGTGAACCAACACTGGCATGGTCGGTACTAATAGTTGGTTTTATAAGTTCCTTATTAGTTGGCTGGATTTCATTAAAGTGGTTACTCGGATTAGTAAAATCAGGAAAATTTCATTGGTTTGGAGTTTATTGTATATTGGTTGGTTTAATAAGTTGGCTAGTATAATATGACTATAACCGGTATAGTATTCATTATTTACCTTGCAATTCTAATTGGCGTTGGTTTTGCTACGTTTCGATTTAATAAAACTCAGGAAGATTATTTATTAGCAGGTCGTAAACTGGGACCGTGGGTTGTAGCTTTCTCCGAAAGGGCATCAGGTGAATCTGCTTGGTTACTTATGGCATTGCCAGGTGCAGCAATTCTAATTGGAATGGGTGAGATTTGGACTGTGATAGGGATAACTAGTGGAATAATTTTATCTTGGTACATAATTGCAAATAGACTACGACAAGAAACAGCTAAATATGATGCGTTAACCATTCCTCAATACTTGCATAGAAAATATCAAGATAAATCAAATATTATTAGATTGTTTTCATCATTTATTATAGCTTTCTTTTTTGCTTTCTATGTTTCTGCCCAATTTCATGCATCCGGTAAAATTATTAATTCGATATTTGGATTAAATGAAATTTTCGGAATCACTATTGGAGCAGTTATTATTGTTTTGTACACTTTGATGGGCGGTTTTTTTGCGGTCGCATGGACGGACCTAATCCAAGGTATTATAATGATTTGCACACTTGTTATTTTACCGATTGTAGGTTTTATTGAACTACAAGAAGCCGGAATTTCAGTTACACAAAGTGTAGTGAACGCAAGTGGGAATCAGTCATCACTTACAAGAGGATTATCAGGTTGGGCAGCTGTTTCTTTAGTAGCAGGAGGGCTAAGTTGGGGATTAGGATACTTTGGACAGCCTCATCTCATCATCAGATATATGTCAATTCGTAGCGCTGATGAGATTAAAACAGCACGAAAAATCGCTGTAGCGTGGGCAATCCCCGGTATAACTGGAGCATTCTTGATTGGTATTGTCGCTTTAGCAATGTTCGGTGAAGGATTTTTCCCGGATGTCGAACAAGCGATGCCATATTTAGCAATGCATTTACTTCCGGGATGGATTGCGGGAATATTAATTTCCGGTGCTGTTGCGGCAATGATGTCAACTGCCGATAGCCAATTATTAGTGTCTACTTCAGCAATTACCGTAGATTTTTATAATAGATTTCTTAAACGTAGAATTGATGACAGATCAATGGTACGTTTAAGTCGATTAGTAACGATTGGATTTGGTGTGTTTGCTTATTTAATCGCAATTGGTTCTCAATTAACCGGTAAAACAATTTTTGGAATTGTAAGCTATGCTTGGAGTGGACTTGGTTCATCTTTTGGTCCTGCTCTAATTTTAACATTATGGTGGAAAAGAACAACAAGACGTGGAGTTATTGCCGGAATTTTAACAGGCGCAATTTCAACAATAATTTGGGCAAATATAAACATTTTACAAACTGCTGTTACTGAGAGACTTGTCAGCTTTGTTTTCGCATTTATTGCTGTTGTCATGGTCAGTTTATTGGATAAATCGAAATCTGTATGAACCAATCTATTTCACAAATAATGAATTCCTTGAAAAATGGTGCGGTTGAACCGATATATATACTTCAGGGTACAGATAAATATTTACAGCAATTTTTATCTGATAAAATTGCTGATAGATTTTTTCAAAATTCTAAATCGGATAAATCGTTATTAATTCCAGATGATATGAAAGGTCCTGAAATAATTGAACAGATTACTGCTACAGATCTATTTAGTAGTAAAAAAATGTTTATTTTACTTGAACCACAAAAAATTAGCGGACAAAGCCGCAAAGAACTACTATCTTATTGCGATAAACCAATTCAATCAAATTGTTTAATAATAATTTTAGAAGAATTCGGTAAAAATATTGCGATGGTCAGGGAACTTACAAAACGATTTACTCCAACTAATGTTAGTTCTCCATTTGAGAATGATATGAAAAAGTGGGCTCAATATTTTTTTAGAGAGAAAAATATAAAAATAAATACAAAAGTATTAAATACAATTGTAGAAATGGCAGGTGATTCTGTTGGGCATATATCCAATGAGATTGACAAAATAAGTATTTTATTGGATGATGATCAGGAATTAACTGACGATTTAGTTCGCCAGTTTTCAGGGTGGAAAAGGGAGCATCAGCGATGGGAATTTTTTAAATATTTAGGTAATAAGGATCTAGAAAAATCATTAAAAATTGGCTTATCGCTTATTACACAAAATGAAACAATGTTAACATTGATATATCCACTAACATCATTTTTTCAGGAATTACTATTTGCAAAATTACCTAATAGTGGTGTTCTGGGGAGGAGTGGCTATGTACCCTTGTCAAATAGTATTGTGAAAAGTCTGCCGCAATTCGCCAAGAAATATTCAAGAAATGAAATTGAACTTGCATTAAAATTA
This sequence comes from bacterium, assembly GCA_030621275.1. Taxonomy (GTDB): domain Bacteria; phylum Fidelibacterota; class Marinisomatia; order Marinisomatales; family JAHJCW01; genus JAHJCW01. The sequence continues at coordinate 4,020 of JAUXHY010000113.1, forward strand.
CTTGGTGAAATTGATATTCGAAGCAAAACAACTACTGTTTCTAATGAATCAGAAATGACTAAATTCCTCTTCAATTTATTAGAAAGTAATGATCGATAAACATAAATATACCGATGAAGAACTCATCGCCCGTTTCCAAAAGGGCGACGAAAATGCCTATACGGAACTTGTTAAACGCTACCGAGACCGATTGATGACATTTGTATATCGCTTTGTAAGCGATATGGAGCAGGCGGAAGATATTGTCCAAGATGCATTAGTTAAAGTTTATACGCACAAACATTATTATAAGGAAGTTGCCAAATTTTCTACTTGGGTTTATACCATAGCTGGAAATCTAGCAAAGACCGAATTACGTAAAAGAAAAAGAAGACAAACTTCTTCTTTGAGCACTTTAGGATTGGATGATAAGGATTATGATTTACCATCGGTAGAATTAGAAACAGGTGAATATATTCAAGGTGAATACACCGAAAATAAAATACAAGAAGCCATTCAATTATTACCACTACATTTTAGAACTGTAATTATTTTACGAGATATTCAGGAACTTTCTTACGAAGAAATTAGTAATATCGTTAGTGTCCCCCTGGGAACGGTGAAATCAAGAATCAATCGTGCCAGATTGCAATTGCAAGAAGCACTTAAGGAGTATAAATAGGAGCATAGCCTATAGATGGATTGTTATCAGTTTGAAGGTTATATATCAGATTATATAGAAAATAGTTTAAGTATTGTTAAACGAAAAGAATTTGAACAGTTTTTAGCGGAGAATCCCGAATCGAAAGAGCTAGTAAAAACAGTTCGTTCAACAATATCGCAATTAAATAATTTATCTGCGGTAAAAACATCCGATGAATTTATGGTCAAATTACAGCAACGCGTTGCAAAACAACGTGATGTAATTTCTGTACCGTTAGAAAAACGTAAATCGATGATCTTCGGTTTTACACCACTAACTGCCAGTATGATGTCATTAGTTGTATTAGCCATAGTATTTGTTGGTTATGAATTGATGCCAAGTGGATCACCCAATTCGATTGCGATTCCACCGCAAATCACAACAAATAACGTAATATCTACTCCTGTAAATTCTGCTCCAGTGGTACCGGTAAATATTGAATCGGCAATAGTTGAAGCTCAGGAAGATAGTTCCGTAATTGAGGAAGATTTGCAACATATTAGTCCTCAGCTTGAAGAAAAAATTAACTATGTGAGAACACAGTAAGTTAGACAATCTATCTTTGATAATCCCTGTTGTTTGCGTAAGTTTGAATAACAGGGATTTTTATATCTAAAATGCATTTCATAAATAAAAACATTAAATACATTATTATATTGCTGATCTTAGTTGCTGTTTTATTTTTTTTACTATATTATAA
>JAUXHY010000160.1 GCA_030621275.1 bacterium
CAATGATTGGTATGTTGGGATTTGATATTGGCTATGGCTTCGATGATATAACAGGCAATGGAGAACCCCAAGGATGGAAGACAACAATTACATTTGGACAACAATTCTAATTACGAAATAGGAGGAATTAGTGAATCTAAAACGAATAAATATTACATTTTTAACAGCATTTTTACTGTTACCAATGTTTTTAATTGGACAAAACAAAATCGGGTATATTGCATCAGAACGTGTAAGGGCTGAATTTGAAGAATTCCAAGAAGCCGAGTCACAACTACAGTTAGACTATAGAAAAGTGCAAGAAGAATACCAGGTTATGCTAGTTGAACTCGATAGTTTGAAACAGGCATATGAAACACAGAGACTAATGAGTTCACCGGAATGGCGTAAAGAGAAAGAGACAGAAATTGGTACCAAGGAACAACGTCTGCAACAATATCAAGCTCAAAAAGTCGGTCCTGAAGGCGAATTATATCGTAAGCAATCACAGATGGAATATGAATTATTATCAAAAGTCAAAGTAGCTGTTGATAATGTTGCGATTTCAAAAGGGTATGATTTTATTTTTGACGGATCGGTATCTTTACTTTATGGTAAACCGACACACGACCTTACCGATGATGTTTTATTTGAGCTAAGAAAAGCTAAAGGTAATTAAAAGAAAAATTTGGTTACCCTGCGCAAATTAGCATCCATCGTAGGGGGTAAAGTAATCGGCGCGCCCGATCAGGCTATTAACGGAGTATCTGATATTAAAAATGGCGCGCCCGATACAATTACATTTTTATTTGATTCAAAACATCAAGAATTAATAAACAAAACCTCTGCGTCCGCAATAATTGTATCTGATGCCGCTATATTGCAAGATAAAAGTGGCATTATAGTTGATAATCCACGTTTAGCAATGACTAAAGTGCTGAAGATATTCGAACCAAAAAATGATATAGAAACAGGGATGCATCCCACTGCCATCATTCATAAATCAGCAAAGATAGGGAAGAATGTTGATATTGGTGCTTTTTCGGTCATCGGAAAAAACACGCAAATTGCTGATGGTACAATTATACATAATAATGTTTCAATTAGTAATAATGTAATGATTGGAACCAATGTTGTAATATTGCCACAGGTTGCTATTAATTCGCGTGTAACTATTGGAAATAACGTCATAATTGATATGGGTACAGTAATTGGCTCTAGTGGTTATGGATATGAAACTGAAAATGACGTCCATCACAAAATCCCGCAGATAGGGTCAGTAATAGTCGAAAGTGATGTTGATATTGGTGCTAATTGTACGATAGACAGAGGAACAATCGGTAACACCGTAATAGGCAAAGGAACAAAACTAGACAACCTTGTTCACATAGCACACAATGTAAAAATTGGTAAAGGATGTTTATTAATGGGGCAGGTTGGAATTGCCGGTAGTGCTGAAATTGGTGACTACTGTATATTTGCTGGACAATCCGCCGTTAGAGATGGTGTAGTAATAGGCAAAGGTGCTATTTTTGCAGCAAAATCTGGCGCAACAAAGTCGTTACCTGGTGGCAAAATCTATGCCGGAATGCCGGCAAGAGAAGTCCGTGAAAAAAATAAACGTGACGCAGTCTATTCTCAAGTTATATCCTTAAAGAAAAGATTAAAAAAACTAGAAGAAAAACTTGCTGAATAGATATCAAAAGACAATCTGTGGCAAGGTATCACTTGAGGGGATTGGGTTACATACCGGCATAAGTAGCACATTAAATATCAAGCCGGCAAAAGAAAATAGCGGGATAATTTTTAAGCGTGTCGACTTGAAAAACAATCCAACCGTTCCTGCCGATATAAACTATGTAATTGATACCAACCGAGGAACGATTTTAGAAAGGAACGGTGTTCGCATACATACTGTGGAACACGTGTTAGCAGCGTTGAAAGGACTTGGAATTGATAATGTCTCCATTGAACTATTAGGTCCCGAGCCACCAATCATGGACGGCAGTGCCTTACCATTTGTGCAAGCAATTAAAAGGGTTGGAGTAATTAATCAAGGTGTAATTCAAGATGTGTTTAAAGTTACTGAACCAATTCAATTCGACGATCATGAAAATGACATTGAAATAAGCTTATTACCCGCCGATCGATTTAAGATTACATTTTTCATGGATTATAAATTACCAAACTTCGGATTACAATATGTATCAATCGAAAATGTAGAAAATGAGTTTGTACAAGAAATCGCACCTGCGCGAACATTTGGATTATTAAGCGAAGTAACCCAACTCAAACAAAATGGTCTTATTAAAGGTGGTGGATTGGAAAATGCCGTAATCATAATTGATAAAAAAGTTGATAAGAACGAAAAAGAAAATTTAAGTAAATTATTTGGTTTAAATACTGAACTCGTATTTAATAATGGCGATATATTAAATAGTGAAGGATTAAATTTTGAGAATGAACCTGTACGCCATAAAGTGTTAGATTTGATAGGAGATATGTCTTTATTTGGTATGCCGATTGTAGGTCATATCATCGCAACGCGGAGTGGACACAAAACTAATATAGAATTTATAAGGAAATTAAGGCGGATAGTTAAATCATGATGTACAATAAGAATAAAAAAGAATATAATATTCAAGAAATATTGGCAATATTGCCTCAGCGTTACCCCTTTGTAATGATTGACCGAATCATTGATTTTGTTCCTGGCGAAAAATGTACAGCTATTAAAAATGTTTCTGTAAATGAGCCATATTTTCAGGGGCATTTCCCGGGTAATCCAATTATGCCGGGCGTTTTGATATTGGAATCAATGGCGCAAGCTGGAGCTTTTTTGGTATTACATGATTTGGAAAATCCACTCGAGAAAGGGATGTTATTTTCTGGTGTTGAAAAATCAAAGTTTAGGACACCGATTGTACCTGGGGATCAAATTATATTAAAAATGGAATTAATTAAATTTAGACTGGGGACTGCTAAAATTAGAGGCGAAGCATACATAGGTGGTAAATTAGTTGCTGAAGCCACACTTTTAGCAAGCCTTGTAGATCGTTAGGGTGGATATCATTTCTAATAAAATCCATCCTAGTGCAATAGTTGGTGAAAATGTTACAATTGGTAAGAATGTAACCATCGGATCATATACCGTTATTGACGATGATGTAATAATTGGTGATGGAACAAGCATTGGTAATTCCAATACAATTAAAAAATATACCGAAATCGGTAAAAATTGTAAAATATTCCATAATTGTGTTATTGGTGAACTACCGCAAGATTTAAAATTCGGAGGCGAGAAAACCGCAGTTAAAATCGGTAATGAAACAACAATCCGCGAATTTGTTTCAATTCATCGCGGTACCAACGCGCGAGGCGAAACAACTATTGGTAATAATGTGTTTTTGATGGCTTATGCCCATGTTGCGCATGACTGCGTTTTGGGCAATAATGTAACAATGATAAATCTCGCAACATTAGGAGGGCATGTGGAAATCGATGAATGGGCAATGCTCTCGGGGTGTGTTATGGTACATCAATTTATAAAGATTGGAGCTCATGCCTTTATTGGAGGATTGTTTAGAGTATCGCAAGATGTGCCACCTTACGTTATGGCAGTTGGGGAGCCACTAAAGTATGGTGGAATTAATGGCGTAGGTTTACGCCGCAGAGGTTTTTCAGCCAAAGACAGAATCAACATTAAGCGTGCCTACCGATATTATTTCAGATCTGGTTTAAAGCAGTCTGAAGCATTAGAAAAAATTAAATCCGAGTTTCCCGATGATAAAAATGTTCTTAGTATAGTAGATTTTATTGAAAAGAGTAAACGCGGAATTATTTAGTTCCAATCATTTATATTATGAGAACCGCCACAATTGTTTTAATTGTAATATTTTCCTTTGCTGCACCTATGAGCGCCCAATGGGCATCCTTTGAATTAAATGATATAGATTCGGAGCAATTTCAGCAACAAATTGAACCGTTTTTAAAAACCATTTCTTTATCTACCAATAGACACTTCTTTAATCACAATATTATAAATAAACGAATCAGCATCGGTGTATCTTATTCGCATGGAATAAATATCACAGAAGAAAAACGTTCAACAGATCTCATGGGGGGATATCCAAATTTAGCAAGTACTTTAGTTGTTACTCAAAATTTATCACTTAAAGGTATTATGAGTATTTTTAAAACAGGAAATGACCTTGTACAATCTTTTGCATACGGATTTGGCTTGAATATAAC
>JAUXHY010000224.1 GCA_030621275.1 bacterium
AGCAAGGGGCGTTCTCCAAATGATATTCAAGTCCCAACTTTATTTGGATTAAGTAAAGAAGCCGCAGAATTAGAGTTGCAAAGAGCCGGTTTGAGAATTGGTAAAGTGCATTATAAACAGAATGAAGATTTAATTCCATATACTGTTCTTGATCAATCTCTCAAGGCAGGGACGATTTTAGAAAATTCTCAAAGCATTGATATAACGGTGAGCGTACTTGACTTGCAGGATATATTCGATCAAATAATAGATCAATAACTCTCTATGCGACAAGAAATTATTCGGAAAACTATTCATTTAAGTGTTAGCGCATTCGTTCCATTAGCGTACTTATTTCTAAATATCCCAAAACTTTGGATGGTTCTATTACTCGGCATTGCTTCAATCGCGATTGTGATAATTGATTTAGGACGAACTCATTATAAATGGTTATCAAAGACGTTTGAAATATTATTTAATGGAATGCTCCGATCACATGAATTGGCAGGAAAATTAACAGGTGCAAGTTATGTTTTTATTGGGTCGTTTATTTCAGTTGTAATATTTCCAAAGGAGATAGCCATTCTGGTATTACTATTTACCGCATTTGGCGATACTGCTGCTGCTCTATACGGCCGGAAATTTGGAAAGTTTAGAATTTGGAATAAAACATTGGAAGGTTCAATAGTTGGTCTAATTGCATGTTTTATAATTGCTTCATTTTTTCCACAAATCCCGAACATCGTAAAATTCAGTGGAGCATTTGCAGCCATGTTCATTGAATTGTTACCAATTAAAATAGATGATAATTTGCGAATACCACTTTTTGCGGGATTTGTTATGTATGGTTTGTCCATTTTGTTTATATGATTGATCAACAAAGATCAAATAAAGCAGAACGTGCAATATTGGTTGGGGTTATTCACGGTAAACTCAATGAGCTCATTATAGATGAACATCTTGATGAAATGGAATTGCTTGCTGATACAGCCGGAGCCAAAGTTGTTGGACGTGTTACCCAGTGTTTAAATAAAATTAATCCTGCCTATTTTGTTGGCAAAGGCAAAGCCGAACAGATAATGAATCAAGCCAAAGAATTAGGGGTTTCATTAGTTATCTTTGATGAAGATCTCAGTCCGGCTCAAACTAAGAATTTTCAAGAATTGAGTGAGAATATAAAAGTTATTGACCGTAGTGCATTAATTCTTGATATATTTCAAAGACATGCCAAAACTAAAGAAGCGAAAACTCAAGTTGAATTAGCACATTTGCAATATTTGTTACCGCGCCTTACGCGAATGTGGACGCATTTAGAACGACAAATGGGAGGAATTGGGACCAGGGCAGGAGCCGGGGAAACGCAGATTGAAGTCGATCGCCGATTGATTGGACAAAGAATCGCTAAACTAAAAAAAGAGTTATCCAAAATTGTGAAGGAAAGGGGAACACAAAGTCGGAGGCGGAAAGATCAATTTCGGGTGGCATTAGTTGGTTATACAAATGCCGGAAAATCAACATTGATGAACGCCATTACCGGAGCTGATGTGTATATCCGCGACCAATTATTTGCTACGCTTGATACAACTATTCGGTCAACTGTGATAGACGGTGAGCATGAGATATTATTAAGTGATACAGTCGGATTTATCCGCAAACTTCCACATCATTTAGTCGCGAGTTTCAGAAGTACATTGCAAGAAGTATTGGAAGCTGATTTAATTTTAATTGTATTGGATGCATCATCTCCGCAGATAATAGAACATTTAGATACTATTAATGAAGTATTAACAGATCTTGGTGCTGATAAGAATACATCACTAATCGTTTTAAATAAAATTGATACAATTAACGAGGATAGTAGGATAGCTTATTTAAAACGAAAATTTACCGATGGTATATTAATTTCAGCAAAAAATCATTTACGAATTGATAATTTGCTTGAATCGATTAAGGAAATAATTGACCGAGGATTTACTACCGCAGATGTACATTTTTCTTTTGAGCAAGCAAAGGAAACTGCCGAAGCACAGAATGGTGTAACTGTTTTAGAGCGTGAGTATGATGAGGATGGCGTACATTTGAAAATTCGTGGACCAGTTAAACGTATCAACCAAATTTTAAATTTAGTCTGAAAATAGAATATCCCATTTGTCTGAAGATTAGAATGGGTAATAAAAAATCCGTACCAGGTGTTTTTTAGGACCGTTTATGATTAACGGTGGATGCCTCCCGATTACAGCAAGCTTCCCTGACGAGAGGGCATGCTTTTTGTAAGCGAAGTACAGCTTCCTATTGATTATTACTTGTAGATCCTAAAATAATCAATCCTGGTACGGAGTGTCAAAAAGCTTAATAAAAATTAGTACTGAAAAATACCTTAATCAAATCAATTCATTAAATCACTCAAAATTAGAGCATTTTTTGAAAATAATTTCCATATCAGATGTCAATTGACCATCAAAAAAAGTTATAGCATCACTTCTGTCATTAAGTATATTATGTATTCTTTTCTTTATATGAGCAGGAGTTTGAATACCGAAATAGATACCTGTTAGTACTTCAATGGGGAAATGTCTTATTCTTGCTTCAGGTTCCATTATTTCACTAAAATTAATTTCAATAACTCTCCATTCTTTTTCATATTCCCATGGTTTTGTTTTTATTGAAAAAATTCTTTCCAATTCATCAGCATATCCATGCCATCTACTTTTTGAAAGACCCATAAGGTCGCAATTCCCCTCATTATTAAAAACAGGTAAAAAGTCATAGAAATTAATTGTTGGAGAATTTTGATGATATTTAATTTTCCAAACTGTTTCCCAGTGTATATATTCTTTTAATGCCCATTCAGAATGTTTTTCAAGAAATATTTCTTTGTTTGGTTTTCTGCTTAAGCGAGATATAAATGGAAATTGATTCTCGCGCTCTAAAGTAAATTCAAGACAAATTCCTGTATGATTGCTTGTATAATGCGACCACATTAGATAATTATTAAATGTTTCAGTGAAACATGTAGCATAACTTCTTTCAAAAAATATATTGGTTAGCCTATTTATCTCTTCTTTAAATTTTATTAAATCTAAGTTAAGATTTAAATCAGAAGAAATATTTAGGATTAGTTCCTTAACTGTATCAATAGTTAAAAAATCTTTGTCAGATT
>JAUXHY010000274.1 GCA_030621275.1 bacterium
TGATGAACCGCATCCATTGATGAACCACAGAAACGATTAATAACTTTACCACCAGCTTCTTTTGGTATTCCGGCAAGTACGGCTACTGAACGTGCCATTATCATTCCTTGCGGACCTTCTGGAAAAGCGCATCCTAAAACAACATCTTCGATCATTTCAGGTTTTAGATTTGGATTTCTTTTTAATAATCCTTTAATTACTTGTGCGGAAAGATCATCGGGTCTTGTTCCAACTATTTTTCCATTTCTTACACCAATTGGTGATCTTACTGCATCAACTATAACAGATTTTGTACTCATAATATTCTCCTAAAATGGGTATGATTGTTTTGAATAAATATGTTCAGCTATCAGACGTTTCATTTCGATAATATCAATTTTCGGAAGCATCCTCACTTGGAAATTCTTCAAATTATCTATAATCGTGTTTTTTAAACATCCTTTATAAATTCCATTCATTCCGGTAAGTGCCATATTTAATAATCTAATAGATGCTTCAGCCGTAAATACTTTAGCGATATATAACGGAATTCTATCTTTATTACCTGATTCAATGCTTTGTTTAACTCGTGCAATTGTACTTTCTGCTGTGTAAATATCTATTAAAATATTTGCAAGAATTTCAGTTAACTGCTGTTCATGCTTTAAATCCTGACCATATTCGCATAACGCTTCATGAAATAAATACAAACCTAACATTTTTCCTGCTTTCAGCATTTGCATTTCATGATCCAATTCACCTTCGGTTTCAATTTTTCCATTTGGATCAGTTGCAAGGTAATCCTCAATTTCCTGGATACTTTCACGAATGGGAAGCTCTTCCATTAGAGCTCTTTTCATCATATAACCGGTGATGATCATACGATTGATTTCATTGGATCCTTCCCAGATTCTGTCAATTCGCGTATCTCGATAAACACCAGCGAATGGATATTCTTCAATAAATCCATATCCACCAAGGATTTGAATACCATGGTCGGCAACTTTTCCAAATGTTTCGCTACCATAAACTTTTGCCATTGATGCTTCTATGGCGTATAGTTCCATCGCTTCGCCTATTTTGATGTAATAATCATCATCATTTTTATCAAGTGTATCTATTGCATTTTGGATTAGTCCAATGGTTCTGTATATCATACTGTCTGCGGAATAAGTTCCGATAATCATATCGGCGAACTTGCCTTTAATAGCGTCAAAATGTGCAATCGGTTGACCGAATTGCCTACGTTCTAAAGCATATTTCGCCGCTTCAGTAATAACCACTTTACTCCCACCTAAATCAGAGGCAGCTAATTTAAATCGCCCCAAATTTAAGACATTAAATGCGATAGTTGCTCCCTTACCAACTTTATATAATAGGTTTTCAACCGGTACTTTTGCATCTTTAAAGATTAATGAAACCGTCGAAGAACCTTTCATTCCCATTTTATGTTCTTCGGGACCTATCTCAAAACCAGGTGTATCTCTATCAATAATAAATCCACTGAATTTATCACCATCAATTTTGGCGTAGGTGATAAATACATCAGCCCACCCACCATTGGTAATAAATACTTTTTCACCATTTATTATATAATGTTTACCATCTTCGGTTAGTTTTGCAGTTGTGAGGGCACTGAGAGCATCTGAACCTGCGGATGGTTCTGTTAGACCATATGCTCCCACCAGCTCCGCAGTAACCATCTTGGGTAGATATTTAGCTTTTTGCTCGGGTGTTCCAAACCAAACAATCGGTAAACTTCCGATTCCGGTTTGCACAGACCAAATTGCCGTAAAAGATGGACAAAAACCAACAGATAATGATTCAGCAGCTATTGCTGTTGTTATTTTGTCCATTTCCATTCCGCCATATTTTTCGGGAATGTCAATACCACATAGACCAAGTTCGCCCATTTCTCGTAGTATTGATAGACTTAAATCTTTATTATACTTATTGATTTCATCCTTGTTTTCTCCGACACGATCAGCAGCAAATTCTCTGATCATTTCTTCAATTTCTTTGTGTTCATCAGAGAAATTTTCGCGGGAAAAAACAGGACTTGTACCTATCTCTTCGATTAAAAATCGACCACCTAATTGTGATTGATATTCAACTTCACTCATATTTATTTCCTCCAGAGTTATTTAATTAGACCAGCTAATATAAAATTAGTAATAGTTGTCATGTATTTTGTGGCACTCATACCGTGATTTTCAAATAATGTAAACCAGATTGTACTTTCAATATTGACCATAACAGAGAGTGCGGCTATTTTGGTGTCAATATTTTTAAATTCTTTACTTTTAACACCTTTGATCATGATTTTTTCTATTAGTGCAAGAAATTCTGAATATACTTTATCGAATTTTTCCCTAAAATCGTTATCACGACCCGCCAATGACCAAAATACAGCTACAGCCTTAAATATTGTTTGATCATTTTCATACTGTGTAATAAAATAATTAAATAGTTTTTTTAATTGAATTGAAGCAGGTTGGCCTTCTTCAACAATATGGTTTAAGGTTGGACTATAAT
>JAUXHY010000128.1 GCA_030621275.1 bacterium
GGACTATAATTTTTATCCTAATTTTACCCTCGATGTTTATACCTTCAGGATATTCAGGATACGGGTCATCTACAATATTTCTTTTTACACCTTCCCAACTAATTTCATACGGTTTGTCAAATTTTACATCACCGCCTTTTTGACCCGGAACTGCAATTACATCAACTTTTTCACCAACTGATTTGTCGGATGGTTTACTACCGGGCTTTAAAGTGTTAAATTTATCATCATCTAAACTAGACAAATTATCGTTTACGCCATGAATAGTTTCTCTTTTTATACTAATTCCTTCAACCACCTGTCCTGATTTTGCTAATTGTCCTTGGCTTTCTATCGGAATTCGATCTATGTCGCGTTCTGTCATTCGTCTTGTTGGTAAATCTACCTTTCTCTTTGATGTTATTGTTTTTGTATTCGGTTGTGATGTGCGCGGTGCAGATGCAACTATAGGTTGATATGTAGGAGTAGTAGATACAACCTTAGGAGTCGGTGGTGCTGGAGACAAAACATTTTTCTCGATTACAGGTAGATCTATTGGACTGTAATTAGAAAATGTTACATCCGTGTATTCTGATATATCGATTGGATTATCATAAATAACCAATAGAAAAATTAGTGACAATAATCCATGTAATAATATTGAGGCAATCCAACCTTCATAATTTGATGTGATTATTGATTTATTGTTCATTCTGATTTTTCAGTAGCAATATTGAAATTAGTAGCTCCTACTTTTTTGCCTATATCCAAAATAGCAACAGTTTGTTCTATTGTGACTCCTTTGTCAGCTCGTATAATAATTGCTTGTTCAGGGTTGATTGCCATCAATTGATTCCATTTTGCAGGTAAATCTGTAATGGACACCTGCCCTTGATTTAAATATATCAAACCCTTTTTTGTAATAGTGATAGTGATGCTCTTTTCATTTGTAGACTCAGCAGTATCGGAAACCGGTAATTTTACTTTTATTCCAGGTTGAATGATAAAAGATGACGACAGTAAAAAGAAAATTAGCAACAGCATTACAATATCAGTTAATGATGAAAACGAGAAGGTATCTAATACTTTATTTTCTGCTCTAATTTTCATATTGAATATTCTGTTGTGTTTGTCTTGTTTCTAAAATTGTATCAACCAACTCCTTTGAATTCGATTCAATTTCAAAAGCCATGTGATTTATTTTTGCGGTGAAGAAATTGTAATAGATAAAAGCAACAATACCCACACCAAGTCCGGTAGCTGTAGTCATAAGAGCTTCCCATATTCCGCCGGCGAGTACATCAGCATTCACATTTCCACCTAATCTTTCAATTTCCATGAATGCGCTCATCATACCGGTAACGGTACCTAAGAATCCTGTTAATGGCGCCACACCGGCTATTGTTGCAAGTAAACTCATATTTTTTTCCATCAGATGTACTTGTTCTATACCTGTTGCTTCCATATATGATTCAATTCCATCTTTATCGAGATGTGAATGCAACAAGCCTTCCTTTAGAACTAAGGGAACGGCTCCTTTGGATCCAGTACATAGATTAATTGCTTCATCCTTTTTGCCGCCGGCAATCAATGCTTTTAGTTCATACATAATATGATTGGTCTTTGTTTTAAATCGACTTAAATCAATATGTTTATTTACAATTAATACAACCGCAACTATAGAAAATAATACAATCGGTATCATCAACCATCCACCTTTAGCAAATATTGCAAGTAGATTCATTTTTCCTCCAAGAAATATTTAATTATTTAAATTTTACCAAAAAACTTTTATTCCACCCCAGCCGTTAAATTGAGGTGCGTTATAACCCTTCCAAATTTCATAATCTAAATTTAATAAATTGTTCAATTGACCATAGATTTCAACATGATCTCCAATCTTTTTACTGACTGAAAAATTACCAATGAAATATGGTTCCATTACTTCATTATTGTTGAATTGTGATATGAATTGTTCACTTATAAATTGTCCGTTCAACATTAATTCGATACCATAACCGGGTAATGTTCTTATAGTAAAATCGAAATCAAATTCAGGTAAATATGGGATTTGATCAATATTATTACCCGTTGTAATATCGTAATATTTGTACCCGGTGGATGACCATATAGAAATATAATTATTAATTCTCCAGTTTAGTGAAGCACGGATTTCGTGTAATACTATATCATTTCCATATATAATGTCCCAATGTCCAAGATTTTTATCTTCAGTGCTCCAATCTTGTGGTATGAAAATGCCATAATTATTGATATCTTTATAATTATAAAATGTTTCGAAGGATAAATCATAAGTTCCTGATCGTTTCCAACCAATCTTTAAGTTTGACTCAATATCTCTATATGTTAGAGGAGCTGACATGTTGATATACGGATTAATATTTAGTATTTGAATTAGAGATATATTTTCTAATGTAGGTTCAAATATACCAAAAATACTACCGATAGGACCTAAATTAAACTCCATACCTAATATTGGATATATCGATGTAAGATCACTCTCATTTGGCACTAGATTATTTTCATCTCCTTCAAATATTAAACCATGTTCATTATTGCTGTAATGGTAGGATAAATTTAATCCACCCTTCACCTTTAAATTACGAGCGAACACGTGTTCGATAGTTGAACGTACGTTCACAAATAATGAATTACTAAGTAATTCATTATTTGTGATATCATCTCGAACTTTTTCTATGTATTTTATTGGTACTTGATCAGTATTTTTTTCTACCCAAGCATGCAAACTGTCCAGTTGATCGGGATTTAGAGGAATTTCAATACGGTCAGAGATTATTTTAATATTACCCGTCAAGAATGATGTGCCAATTGTTTTACTAATATTAAGGTCTGTCCATAAACCCCAATTGAATAGTTGTGAATTTTCAGGATCCATATATCGAACTCCGGCATCCCACCGTAAATTTGCTAGTTCCCAACCAGTAATTCCTGTAGTACTTGAAAAATCTAAATTTATTCTAGATCTTTTCTCATGAGGATTTACCAAAGCCCCATAAAAGTTATATGTATTGTCTGTTAATGTAAATTGAGTTTTGTTTTGTACATAGCGGTTAAAACGATGGATATTCGTCAACGTATTTCTGAAAAAATAATAATCCGAATTTTCAACATGACCGCTATTCCATCGGTAATCCATGTCAACAAATAATTCATCATCGATATATTGTTTCATCAATTTTATTCCGGCATTTATATCATTGTATCTACCATAGGATGAATAAAATTCGTTACTTATATTTGTTGTTGGATAGAAGATAGATTGATCCATCTTTATACCGCCGGCTCCCGATATAAGTCGATTATCTTTTCCTTCGCCCGTAGGATTTGCAGTAATAATTGGTATGTTAGTTTTAATTGTAGTCTTTTCCGAATCAGGTACATTTGTGATTATTCTTTCACCGACAATTGTGTGTTCTTTTAATTCAATAATAGGTAAACCGGGATCAGTGGCTTTTACTTGTTTAGGTTTTTCTTGTGTAGTTAAAGTTGTGTCTTGTGGAACTGTGGTTGTCTTTGTCGGTTTTTTCTTTTGAGAAAAACCGATCGAATTAATAATGATAAAAATAAGTAATATGTATACCGGTGTCTTCCAAAGGTTTTTATTATTAATAATTTTCATAACTAGTTTCTTAACCTGTCAAGTCCGGCTGTTGCTTCTATGGAAAACTGATTTCCCGAATTATTTTCTAAAACGATATTATAAAGCTTAATAGCTTCATCCTTATTATTGAGTTTTTCCTGACAAATTGCAGCGTCAAGCGTACTGGAATAAACCCAATATTCGTGTCGGGGATATAAATACCTGACCTTTAACAATTCTTCAAGAGCCATTGAGTAGTTATCTTGTGATAAATGAGACCAGCCAATAAGATATTGTGCTTCTGCTGCAACTACATCCGTTCGTCGAGCAATTACCGATTTAAAGTGTGTAATTGCGCTTGGAACATCGCCTTCTGCGGCGACAATTCTCCCTAATTTGTTATGTGCTTCATCAGATTCAGCCGTTTCAGGGAAGTTATTAATTATATATTGATAATTTGATTTTGCAGAATCTATTTTGTCTAAATTTTCTTGAGTTTTTCCTATTCCTAAATAAGCAGTGGTGGTCTCCTGTGATTCAGGATAATTTCTAATTGCCTTTCGATAAGTAACCTCAGCCTTACTGTACTCATTTTGCGAGGAATAGATTTCACCAAGTTTAACTAAAGAGAATGAAGCGATATTACTATTTGGATAGTTAGTGGCAATTCTTTCATAATACGATATAGCGCTATTTGTATTTCCTTTCATCAGGAAAGCGTCGCCGGTACCTAGGTAGGCATTTGCTGCAAGTGGATCATTGGGATACTTATCTATAACTATTTTAAATTGATTAATAGCTTTATCTGGTTGTTCCTTTACTAAATAAGAATCGGCATTTTTCAATAACAGTTCAACGGAAAAATTACTTTCCGGGTTTTGATTTACATAATTTTCAACCACCGAATTTGCTTCATCTGTCCTACCAAGAATTAAATATGAATCTTGAGCTCCTGTGACGGCATCGCCAATAACTGGGCTATTTGGAAAATAGGAAATGATATAATTATAATTTTTTATTGCGCTCTCATAATTTTGCAAATTATAGTAGGCATTTCCTAAATCAATATATGTATTATCAAGATGATTACTATTAGGATAATTATTTATCAAATTTTGATATAGAGTAATAGAATTTTCAGGTTTATTCAATTGTCGAAGGTTTAATGATGCTACTTCGAATATAGCATCATCTGCAAATTCGCTTAACGGATAATTCTCGTAAATTGATTCAAACTCCTTAATAGCATTGTTATGGCGAGCCAAATTTGACAAAGTACGAGCAATTTGATAGGACGTTCTTATTTTTAATGCATCATTTGATTTATCACGTTTGATAATCTGTTGAGCTGATTTATACGATGATAATGCATTTTTAAAATCTTTTATGATAAAGTAGCAAT
>JAUXHY010000240.1 GCA_030621275.1 bacterium
GGTTTTATTCCCCTCTTTTTTGCGGCCTTATAAAATTGTATAGCGCTGAACATATTACCATGCTCGGTTAACGCAATACTGTCCATGCCTAAAGCTAGAATTGTATCGAGCATAACATCAATGTTTTGCGCACCATCAAGCAAACTATAATCTGAGTGATTATGTAAATGTACGAAGTCAGAAGCCATTATATTGAGCCTAGCCAAACAGCAAAAACTCCGGCTATAGTACTAAATTTGAGTAATTGTGCGATTCGCTTTGCAGTAATAATTGTAGGAGATTTCATCGTTGAAAATACTGTTAATACCAAAGGAATCTCAACACCAAATAACACAAAAAATATATACAAATGGTTATATTTACCCGTCACATATGGAACAAAAGCATAGACACCAATAAGTATTGCAAAAACCGATGCTAGAATCCAAGCTTCTTTTATTCCAGCAACAATTGGAAATGTTCTTAGGTTCACCTTGCGGTCTCCTTCCACATCGCTAATATCCTTAACAAGTTCTCTTACGATTGTCAATCCGAATGCTAATAATGCAGGTACTATCATCGTTTTAATATCTTGCAGAGCGGCACCAGCGAATAAAAATGTTAATCCTAAAATCATTGCAATAATAAAATTACCTACCAATGGCATCCCCTTAAACATTATACTATAGAATATCATCAGAGGTAATGCAATCGCCACTGCAAAAAATGTTGCTGTAAATGGTAATGTAAATGCAAAAATAGTACCAATGGCGAATAGTATAATTGCTAAAAATAATGCAGTTTGTGGTTTAACATTACCGGAAATCAGGGGGCGAGTTGGTCTATTGATTCTATCTGTTTCTTGATCAAAATAATCATTTATTGTGTTGGCAGCCGCATTATAAAAAACCACAACACACAAAGCAGTAAACCATACTGAAGTTTGATCCATTTTCTTCAAAATGGATGCAGTAATAATAACCGCAAAAGCACTTATTATGAGATTTAAAGGACGCATAATTTTGATATGTGCTAGTAATTTCTTCATACAATTTGAGCTTTTAATAAACGGTCATCACCGTTATAATCTTTTATTAATTCAACATTTTTAAACTTTTCATTTGAAAATAATTTCATGGCTTTTTTTGGATGATCGCCCAATCCAACTTCAAGATAAAGCCAACCATTATGTTTTACCATTGTTGGACTTATTTCCGAAATTTTACGGTAAAAAGTTAATCCATCTGCAGAATCGGTTAATGCGGAAAGTGGCTCAAACTCTTTTACATCCTGCATTAAAGATTCTATTTCTTCTTGAGGTATGTAGGGAGGATTAGATATAAGTATATCATATTTTCCTTTTATCTCATTTTTAAACAAATCAATTTGTAAAAAATTTACGTTCTCAATTTTTAAAATTTCAGCACTCGATTCCGCTATTTCAATTGCTTTTGCTGATTTATCTATTCCTGTAATATTGGTTTTTGGCAATTCTTTACCCAATGCCAATGCCAAACAACCTGAACCGGTTCCAATATCTAATATTGAAATTTTTTCATCTTTATCAATAGTACTTAATAATAGTTCGACTAATCTTTCACTTTCCGGACGTGGGATTAATACGTCAGATGTTACATTGAGTATCAAATTGTGAAATCCTGCTTTGCCGGTTATATATTGTATTGGTTCTCGAGTTTTTCTCCGTTGCACCCAGTTTCGAAGCTTTACTAGTTGCATTTTCGCCAACGGTTCTTCAAATCGTAAATATAAATCAACCCGACTGCATTCTAATATATCCTGAATTAAGATTTCTATTTCTTTGCGTGGACTATCAAAGCCGTTATCGGTAAAATATTTTTCACCCCAATTCAAGAGGTCAATCACCCGCCAAATTTTCTGTGAGTTGCGGGTTCCGCCTGTCATTTATTCACCCTTTAGGCTTTCTTGCTGTTCGGCAATACGTAATTGATCTATCATTTCTGAAATGTCGCCATCCAGCATCGCTTCAAGATGATATGCTGTATAATTAATACGATGATCTGTAATACGTCCTTGTGGAAAATTATAAGTTCTTATTTTTGCTGATCTGTCTCCGGTAGAAACTAAAGTTTTTCGCTCTTTAGCGCGTTCCGAAGCAATTCTTTCCTCTTCTGCAGCGAGCATACGTGAACGCAGGACTTTTAATGCAGCAGCACGGTTTTTATGCTGTGAGCTTTCATCCTGGCAGGTAACAACTAAACCGGTTGGAAGATGAGTTATGCGGATTGCAGATTCAGTTTTATTGACATGTTGACCACCAGCACCACTCGCACGATAAGTGTCAATCTTGAGATCTTCATTTTTTATATCAATATCGGCTTCTTCAGCTTCCGGCAAAACTGCAACTGTCGCTGCTGACGTGTGAACTCTTCCACTTGCTTCGGTCTTTGGGACACGCTGTACTCGGTGAACGCCGCTCTCATACTTCATTTTGCCATAAGCACCTTTCCCTGCGATTGAAAATACGATTTCCTTAAAACCGCCAATACCTGTTCCATTAGCATTCATAACATGAAATTGCCAATTAGATCGCTCAGCAAAACGCGAATACATTCTAAATAAATCCGAAACGAATAAAGCGGCTTCGTCTCCACCAGTTCCCGCTCTCATTTCAACAATTATGTTTTTATCGTCATTTGGATTTTTCGGTATAAGCAGAACTTTTAACATTTCCTCACACTTTTGGAGCTCCAATTCAGTATTTGGCAAATCATCTTTAGCGATTTCTTTTAATTCTTCATCGTCACTGTCCAAAATTTCTTGATATTCTTCAATCTGCTCTTTAAGGGCAATATATTCCCTAGATTGATTTACCACATCTTCAAGCGAGCTACGTTCTTTAGAAATTTCGATAACTTTAGCATTATCAGAAAGAATTTCAGGATCAATCAATAATTTTTCAAGCTCTTCAAATCTATTTACTATTTGCTTTAGTTTATTTATCATCCTATTGCTTCTGCTACATATTTTTTACCGATAACATCTTTATAT
>JAUXHY010000211.1 GCA_030621275.1 bacterium
CTTTCAATTTCAGATATTAAAAATTCAACGTTTTTTGGGTCTTCTAATAATTCAGTAATACGATAATACTTATCTTGTCTCATAAATGCAGTAACGAATGGTCCAAAAAAGACCATTGCGTGACTACTTAATAAAGACAAAGGTTTCATAAACTCTAAGAAAAATACAGCAGGAGTCACAAAACCTCTATCTATTATTTTTTGAGCAACTTTTGCAATTGCTTCTTTTTCCTTAAGACTTAATTCAGAGTCATTTTTTTTATTTATTGAAATATTTACTTCCATTTAATTATTTTGGCACTATATCTAATTATTCTATTATCAATTACTCAGTCTGTTTCTACCATCTCCAAATTCGCCCGTGGTACAACCATTTTCTCACCACCAATTTCGACTTCAGCTACACGCACCATTGTTTCAGATTCCATTTTCTGTAAATCATTTGGTAAAGATATCACTTTACCGATTTTACCAAAATACGGTGCACGAATAACTCTAATTAAACTACCATCTGTAATGCCCATAGATGCATCAATATCTTTATTTTTACCGCTAATTTCATCGCTTTTTAGCGGAATAACTATTTCCGGGCGAATCACTCCTGCCCTAATTTGGGTAGCGCCATTAACCGAGACAAAATGTCCATCATGTTCTTTGAGAAGATCGAATGTTCTGCTGCCCATGTTTATTTTTCCAAAACCTTCCGTAACAATTAGTGAAGTTACCAAATCTTCCGAACCGGTAATTGCTACTCCGAGCGTATATCCAAGAATTGGTTTGAGGTCACTATAATTGAATCCACCGACGACAATTGCCGCTATTTTAAGCGACAGAGCTTTTTTATAGATAGCCAAACTGATATGAGAGCCACCGACAACTACTTTTCCTGCCAAAGAGGAATCCAACATATCGGAGGTGATTTCATCTTCTCTTGATTTAGTAATAATTTTGAGATTACCGCGGCTTTCGCCACCAATTCCAAATATACCTTGTATAAATGCTGCATCTGTTTCGATGTAAACACCTTCTTCAGGTATAACATCTTGCACTTTTCCACTAATATAAGCGTCCATTTCAACCGGAATTGGTGCTTCACGGAGTACAACCTGTCCCGTTACTTCTGAGAAAGATTCTAATGTACCGGCTACAGGCGTCTGTACTTTTGATTTGAACAATCCAAATAATCCGGGAGTTTCTGCAAGTAAATCGCCTTTTTCAAATTTACTACCCTTTTCGATTTTCATAACATCAGCAATATCTGTAGCACCAATATTTAATAAATTAGCAACATTGACCATTTGTACATTACCGGGTAAATCGGTGGTAGCGACAATATCATTCGGCGATACCGCCTCATTTTTTTTCTTTAGAACATCACCTTTTAACGGTAAACGACGTTCTTTTATAACTTTTGTTTCGTGCAATACTTTTAATCCGGGAGTATATGCGTGTGCCATTTCCTATTCCTTAATTTTTAAAATCGGGATATTCATTAACTACTTTTGACCATTCCTGCAATTTCGCAATTCGTTCGCTATCATTTTCAGGAAGTTCCAAAGGTCGGCCTCTTCCATCTAATAAAATGCCAACTTGACCACCATAAATTTTAGTATTGATAACTTCTCCTCTGCCTGCTCCAACATCCATATTTCTCGACGGTGTTATTATTGCTTTCATTGGTTCATAAGGAACGTCAATTTTAATTAATTCACCGGTTTTTAATTCGTGTTTAATGGCGTTTCCGTCAGGCAATGTTAATTCTATTGTCAAAATTGTTTTACCGGGTTTCGATTTTCCAACCGGAGCAATGCAGGTTCCCAATCTAATTAAACAGTCTTTTTTAAATACTTCTACGGCTGCTCTTCGCGCATTCTCGGCAAGGTCTTTTTTATCAATATTGGCTAAAACTCCTAACTGCGGCATCATAAATATTGAATCAACCGCTAATTGAGTTATTCCTGTTGGCATGAAAGCATCAACTAACATACGCGCTGCTTGCTCACGCCGCGGTGCGTGCGATAACACTCCGCCGGAACCAACCAATAAATCCAATTCCATCATATTTACTAAAGTTGCTCCGGATTCAGATTGATCAAACGCATCAGAAATTGTCCTTTCAGTTTGAACACCCTTCAATGCGACTGCAAATTCTTTATGTTGAATAAACGATAAACGCAACGCTTCACGTGCGATGGCTTGTTCGATAATCAATTCCTGCAAAGATTGCGGTACAGTCGTTGGGCGAATCATCTTATTGCCAATACGGTTATTCAATTCAGCTCGATCAATTTCAATTGGTACCCATTGCAAAACGTTATCCATTCCAGCTTCGGCAAGTACGTTACAAACTGAATAACTCATTCCTAAATTGGCACTGACAGTACGGTTGAAAACTCCTTGAAATACAGAAAATATATCGGTTGTTGCGCCGCCAATGTCAACACCGACAACAGTAATATTATCATCACGGGCTATCATTTCAATTAATGATCCAACTGCTCCGGGTGTTGGCATAATTGGAGCATCCGTCCATCCCATTAGTTTTTTATAACCGGGTGCCTGAGCCATTACATGTTCCATAAACAAATCATGAATTTTATCTCGTGATGGACCAAGATTTTCTACTTCAAGTACCGGACGAATATTTTCAACAATTGTTAAATCTGTATCTGTACCCAAGGTTTCTTTAATATTATCTTGTGCCATTTTATTTCCTGCGTAAATCACAGGTAATTTATAACCTGTACCTAAACGTGGACGCGGATTAGCAGCTTTTATCATTTCTGATAATTCAACTACATGTGATATTGTACCGCCATCTATTCCACCGGACAATAAAATCATATCAGGGCGTAATTGGCGAATGCGAGATATTTTTTCATGAGGTTTACGACCATCATTGGAAGCCATAACATCCATCACAATTGAACCGGCTCCAAGTGCAGCACGCTCGGCACTTTCTCCGGTCATTGCTTTTACTACTCCAGCTACCATCATTTGTAAACCACCACCGGCTGAACTTGTTGACACATAAATATCTACGCCAACATCGCCCTTTTGGGGCGTAATAATATCATCGCCGTTTAATAATTTACGACCGGATAATTCCTCAACTTCCATAACGGCGTTCAGAACACCTTTTGTAACATCTTCAAATGGTGCTTCTACTGTTGTTGGTGCCTCACCTGCCACAAGGAACCTCCATTCACCGTCCTTCTTGTGGAAGAGTCGGGCTTTGGTTGTGGTTGATCCTACATCCGTGGCAATAATGAACTGCATTTCCTCTGTTTGTTTATTGAGGGCCGCCATTATGATTCATATT
>JAUXHY010000106.1 GCA_030621275.1 bacterium
GGAAAAAAATAAACGCCCCGCCATTAGTAGAATTAGAACTTTAATATATAATCAAAAAAAGAGCGAATTTGAAACAAGGACCGGACCAATATTTTCCAATTTAATACTGGCTGACGAGATTAATCGGGCACCGGCAAAAGTACAAAGCGCTTTGTTAGAAGCGATGCAAGAACGGCAAGTTACTATCGGTGAGAATACTTTTCCTCTTGAGCCACCTTTTTTAGTTTTAGCGACGCAAAATCCAATTGAACAAGAAGGTACCTATCCGCTACCGGAAGCGCAAGTTGATAGATTCATGCTAAAATTAAAAGTAGATTATCCTAATAAAGATGAGGAGCGTTTTATCATCAGACAGGAAGCAAAAACTGATAATATCCAATCACTAAAACCGATAATTTCTAAACAGAAAATATTTGCCGCACAAAAAACAATAAATGATATTTACGTTGATGAAAAAGTGGAAGAGTATATTTTAAATCTAGTTTTTGCTACGAGAGACCCCAAAAAATATGCACTGGATGATCTTCAAAACTTAATTGAATATGGTGCTTCACCACGTGCATCAATAAACTTAGTATTAGCTTCAAAAGCACGTGCTTTTTTAGAACATCGCGGATACATTACACCGGAAGATGTGCGTTATATCGGAGCCGATATATTGCGCCATAGAATTCTACTTACATACGAAGCAGAAGCGGAAGAAATTACTTCTGATGATATTGTACAAAGATTGTTCGATACTATTGAAGTACCCTAAAATATCCAAATATGATTCCCAAAGAAATCCTGCGTAAAGTACGACACATCGAAATTCGTACACGTGGATTAGTTAATGATCTATTTGGCGGTGAATATCATTCCGTGTTTAAAGGAAGAGGAATGACTTTTTCTGAAGTTCGCGAATACCAGCCGGGAGATGATATTCGACTAATTGATTGGAATGTAACCGCCCGTTCCAATGAGCCATATATAAAAGTTTTTGAAGAAGAGCGTGAACTTACCGTTTATTTAGTTGTTGATATCAGTTCATCGGGAATGTTCGGTTCAATGAATAAATTTAAGAAAGATATTGGCACCGAAATAGCGGCTGTATTGGGTTTCTCGGCTATTAAAAATAAGGATAGAGTTGGTCTAATTTTATTTTCTAGTGAAATTGAAAAATATATACCACCTAAAAAGGGCAGGTCACATGTATTGCGTGTAATTAGAGAATTACTATACCATAAACCACACAAGCAAGGTACAAACTTAGCATCTGTTTTAGACTTTTTACTTAAAGTGGCAAAAAGACGTAGTGTTGTGTTTATTATTTCAGATTTTTTAGATGAATATTATTGGAAACAATTACGAATGGTAAACCAAAAGCATGATGTAATCGGGATCCGCATATTTGATCCGGCAGAATTAGATTTTCCGAATATTGGACATCAAAAAATACATGACCCTGAATCAGGGGAAACATTCTGGATTGATACAAAAAAATCTAAAGAACTAGATGCATATAAGCAAAATGTATTACAACAATTCAAAAATATTAAAAAGGAATGTGACCGCATGCAATTTGATTTAATTGATATTGCAACTAATGAAGATTTTGTTGAACCCTTAATGAGATATTTTAAATTGCGTGAACACCGTCATTAAAGAATGTTGCAAATATTTTTCATATTTATAATATTATTTATCGGGTGTGAACCTGATAATGATTCTGCATTTTTGCAAATTCAAGCTGATATTGATACAACAGTTGCTAGAATTGGCGATGTGCTTAATCTAAATATTAGTTCACAAAATGCAGGTGACCGGATTGTTGTTTTCCCTGATATTCAGGAAACTGAATCAATGGAAATTCGTGATAAAATAATTTTCTCAAAACGTAACAAGCCTTATCAAGTAAATTTTCAGATAGTGTTTTGGGATACGGGAAGTTTTATGATTCCTGAATATTCGGTTGAGATTCTGAGAGCTGATTCAACTAAGGATTTAACTATTGAAACTGATCCAATCGATATAAAAATCATTTCTATGTTAACTGGAGTCGAAAATACAAATCTGCGTTCCATAAAAGATCCCATAGCATTGAAAAAACCTATCAATTGGTATAGATGGACATTAGTTGTTATCTTATTCTTCTTGCTACTGTCGCTATTAATTCTTTGGAGAAAAAGAATAAGAAAAGAACCTTTGGAAAAAATTGAAGTTTCAGAATTTCAATCTGCAAAAGATATCGCTATTGCTAGACTTGATGAACTGAAAAAATTAATAATCTCTGACAATAAAATGTTTTATTTACAAGCCTCATTCATTTTACGGGAATTCATTGAAAATCAATACTATGTAAGAGCATTGGAAATGACAACTAATGAGATTAGTGAATTTGAATCCAATTATGCATTGAATAAAAATGATTACACAAATTTGATAAATTTACTTAACCGTGCTGATTTAGCAAAGTTCGCCAAATTTGAGTTTACAGTTCAAGATAGAGAACGCGATTACAAGTGGATGCAGAACTTTATTTCAAATCTTAATTTTGAACAAATTCAATAATTGAATGCGGTATTAATCGAAATTTAATGGTCCTTATATGGATCCCATTCTTTCCAAACATTGCCCACTAAGGCTGGACCTGGTTTTAATGTCTTTTTTTCTGGTTTCCATCCGGCAGGACATACCTCTGCGCCTTTTGTAGCTCTAACGTGTTGAAATGCATTGATTTGGCGAATGGTTTCATCCATTTGACGACCAACCGGAGGAGTCATAACTTCCATAGCTTGGATAACCCCATCCGGATCAATAATAAATCGACCTCGTAATTCAACTCCTGCATCTTCATCGTAGACACCATAAATCTTTCCAACGTTTCCAGGTCCATCAGATGCCATATGAAATGGTATGTCTTTCTTCGCCATTTTGGACAATTCTTGGTCGTTCCATACTTTGTGTACAAATTGACTATCAACACTTACGGAGATTACTTCAACTCCAAGTTTTATTAATGTATCATATTGTGCAGCGACCGCTGACACTTCAGTTGCTCAGACGAAAGTAAAATCACCAGGGTAAAAACACAATAAAATCCATTTTCCCATAAAATCTGATAATTTTATAGTTGTAAAGGTTCCTTGATAATAAGCCGGAGCAGCAAAATAGGGGGCTTTTGTTCCTACTTTAGCAATTTCCATTTGAAACTCCTTTTGTAAAGGTTCTTTGAGTACTTTGGTTGAGGGTTTCTCGCCAACTTTTGCTCCTGTTGGACGAGCCCTATAGCTTTTTTTTCTTCCATTTGAATATTTTTCAAATATTTTCGATTACCGCATCCAATTATAAATAAAAATACAAGTTTTTATAACACTATTAAAGCTATATCAAATAATCTAGCTGTGTCTATAATTAGAAAATAATAATCAAAAATTTGAACTCTGAATACATTATTGTAAATTTTATGCTCTAAATTAAGGAATATATATGGCGACAACTGCAGATATTAAAAACGGCGTTGTAATACTTCATAAAGATAAGCGAATGAAGGTAATCGAGTTTCAACATGTGAAACCAGGTAAAGGTGGAGCATTTGTACGTACTAAATTAAAAGATTTACTCACCGGTAAAATAATCGATCATACTTTTAACGCCGGAGCACGCATAGTATATGTACGCATAGAAGCGAAAAAAATGCAATATTTATATGAGGATGGGGATTCTTTTTACTTTATGGATAACGATATTTATGAACAAATTACAGTGAGTGAAGCTGTTGTGTCGGAATCAAAAAACTTTATGATAGCCGGTATGAATGTAGAATTACTTTTTGACGGTTCTGAAGTATTAGATGTTCGTATTCCCTTACACGTAAATTTAAAGGTAACTGAAACCGAGCCGGGTTTTAAAGGAAATACCGCTACAGGAGCAACAAAGCCGGCAACAGTTGAAACGGGCTATATCCTCCAAGTTCCACTTTTTGTTGATATTGATGATATTTTAAGAATAGATACTCGAACAGGTGAGTATATCGAAAGATCAAAATCGTAATTGTATTGAGGTCATTTATGTGGCAAGATAAACTTAAAGAAATTATATACTTATTAGAAAATAGTGAAGTTAATGAGATAGAAGCATCTTTTTGGGGACGTAAATATAGGGTTGTAAAAAGTCCAGCAATAATAGCCGGAGGTGGTCTCGCAAAAAGTGCCGATTATGAAAGTATGGCTGTTGAATCAAAATCGGTTAAAACTGTGCATACATCAGCGGTAACTGAAACAAATAATCATGATAAAATATTATCACCAATGCCGGGAACGTTTTATGCTGCATCATCACCCGAGAGTCCAAATTATGTCAAAATTGGTGACAAGGTTTCCAAGGGCGATACACTTTGCATTATTGAAGCAATGAAAATAATGAACGAGATTGAAGCGGAAAAAGATGGTACTATAATAACAGTTTTAGTAGATGACGGTCAACCGGTAGAGTATAACCAACCTCTTTTTGAACTAGAATAGTAAAATAAATGTTCAAGAAAATATTAATCGCTAATCGCGGAGAGATTGCTCTACGGATAATTCGTGCCTGTCATGAATTAGGGATTAAGACTGTTGCGGTATATTCAACAGCCGATGAATATTCTTTGCACGTCAAATTTGCAGATGAAGCAGTTTGTATCGGTCCCGGACCAAGTAGTGAAAGCTATTTAAATGTTCCGCGTATAATTGCCGCCGGTGAGATAACAAATGCCGATGCGATTCATCCTGGTTATGGGTTTTTAGCTGAAGATGCCAATTTTTCACATGTTTGTTCACAAAATAATTTTACATTTATTGGACCTTCATCGGAAATAATAAATTCCATGGGGAATAAATCTCAAGCCAAATCAACTATGCAAGCTGCAAATATTCCGGTTATCCCCGGTGGTAACGACATAATTGTAAATTCTCATGAAGCAAAAACAGTTGCTTCCAAGATTGGATTGCCAGTCATGTTTAAGGCATCTGCAGGAGGAGGAGGAAAAGGGATGCGGTTTGTTAGTAATATTGATGAAGCTGAAAATGCATTTAAAACCGCTCAATCCGAAGCACAGGCAGCATTTGGAAATGGTGATATATATGTAGAGAAATTTATCGAAAATCCTCGCCATATTGAATTGCAAATATTAGCTGATAGTCATGGAAACGCAGTCCATTTAGGTGAACGCGAATGTTCAGTACAAAGGCGTCATCAAAAATTGATAGAAGAATCACCATCTGCAGCAGTTGATAAAAGATTGCGAAAAAAATTAGGTCGCACAGCGGTTACAGCAGTAAAATCTGTTGGTTATGTTGGAGTTGGAACAGTAGAATTTCTATTAGATAAAAATAAAGATTTCTATTTTATGGAAATGAATACTAGAATTCAAGTTGAACATCCAATTACAGAAATGGTAACCGGCGTTGATTTAATAAAACAGCAAATCAAGATGCATGCCGGTGAAACAGTCCCTGAGCATTTAAAACGAATTGAATTAAACGGTCATTCAATTGAATGTCGAATTAATGCTGAGGATCCCGCAAATAATTTT
>JAUXHY010000194.1 GCA_030621275.1 bacterium
AGGACAAAGATTCAAAATTGGCAATAGACTCACAGTTCTGTGTACAACTGTTCTCCTTTTCTCCAGTTGTGCATTAGATAATTCCAATAATTCCGATAAAGTTCCGGAACACGATAAAAGATACGCTATTTATTCTATGGAACTCACCACAGGAATTGTTGAACTAATATACAGTTCGGATAATTCACTCCATAGGGTTCACGAAAATCATACCGGAACAAAGCTTGTATTTCAGGAAGACTTCGGCGATGATACATTTCATGATAGTGAGATTGGCCTTATTAATCCTGACGGTTCAGGATATCAGCGCATCACGGACAATACTTGGTTGGATGCATACCTGTCTTGGTCTCCCGATTGTACCAAGACACTCTTCCTTTCGTGGCTGGATTATCCGGACAATACGTTAGATATTTTTGTTATGGACTCCAACGGTACAAACATAGAGGAACTATATGATTCAGGAGACCACGACGCCGATCCCCACTGGGTAGGTTCACAGATTGTATTCACAAGGAATAGTCAGATCTGGATCATGGATGACAACGGTACTAATGCTAGGCAAGTGACGGATTTTGAATTTGCCGGACAACAAGGAAATGCCAATCTACCGTTAGGCGACTATGATCCCCGCCTAAATCCTTCCGGTACAATGATCTGTTTCGATAGAATGATTGATGATCAATCCACTAGTGGAAACTATGACTTTTATACAATAAATGTTAATGGGACTGATGAGAAAGCCATAACCGACACTGGCTGGCAGCAATTTATGGCAGAGTGGTCACATGCCGGTGATCAGCTTCTATTTATGGTAGCTGCTAAAGGCGGAGGGGGCATATACGATATGTACACCATGAATCCCGACGGCTCGGATTTGACTAACATCACTCCTGCAAATTGGCCTGCTGAATTTCTATGCTCGCATGGAATATATTCATACGATGACTCAAAGATATACTTTGTGGGCGAATGGTGGGAATAAGAAGTGTATACATATAAAATATATAATTATTGATTCAAAAAGGAAATTTAAATGATAAAAACAAAATGTCCAGTATGCGACTTGCAGTTGGAGTACGAATCGTCACCATGTATAATTGACGGCACCAGTCAAGGATACAGTATCGATTGCTATCGTTGCGGTAGTTTTAAAATTAACTTAACAGCTGCAGAAGACATCACATCATATTTTAAAAGTGAAAAGAAAAGATATCTTTTGTCAAGTTGGATATACAATCAAAATGGTAACGCAAGCTTAACACAAGCGGACTTAAAAGAACTTGTAAATATTAAAAAACCAACAGTTGGTGAGAGAGCAACTAATCTTTTTCTATATATTACAAAACAAATACCAGAATTTTATGAATCACTTGATTGCTCAATTATAAGCGATCAGTATTCTTGTTTAATTTCAGATACAGATGTAATGAGTAATGATCATGCGCTATCGAATGTATTTATACCATTTCTTTCGATTAGCTGGTCAGATTATCTAAAAGATGTAGAATTTTTAATTAAGGAATATTTAGTTAAATCAAAACAATATTTAGAAATATCTAAAGGATATACAATTCGTATTACTACAAAGGGATGGACGTTTTTAGATGAATATTATAAAGGATTCGATCAAAGTGATTTAGTGTTCATTGCAATGAAATTTAAGGATGAGTTAATTAAGTATAGCCGTAAATATTTTGAAACAGCAATTACCGAAGCCGGTTATGCTCCTAAAGCAATGTATGAGCATAAACATACTAAGCTTATTGATGTCGAGATGAAAGCTCTTATTAGACAAAGCAAATTTATAGTTGTTGACCTCACTGAAAATAGCAGAGGTGCTTATTATGAAGCTGGTTTTGCACATGGACTTGGCAAACGCGTGATTTTTTTATGTGAAAAAGATTTTTTTGAAGCTAAAAAAAATGAATTAGACATTAAAACAGGGGGTGTACATTTTGACACGAATCATTATACATTTATAAAATGGGAATGGGAAAAAGGCGATCAGTTAAAAAAAGAATTAAAAGATTTTATTGAAGGTGCTATTTAACTTAAAAATTCAAATCTTTAAACTATCTCCCTCAACCCCCTATTCATAAATCCAACCACACCACACAGTGCCGCACCAATTCCGATGAATAGGAATATAATTTTAATATCAATATAATTAGCGGCAATGCCGACAACAGCAGAAGCTAAAGCCGTAACTCCCACAACCGATAAATGAACCAAGGAAAATAACCGCCCATGATATTTATTGGGCGAATGTTTTTGTATAATTGCCGTGCGTGAAATGGTTATCATCGGAATCCCGATGGCGTGTATCACAATGAATATAAAAATAAAGTTTACCGATCCGGCGAAATACATAAGTGAATAAGTAACACCGTCAAGAATCATACCAATCAATAATAATTTCCCAATGTTAATACGATTTCCAATACGGTAAACAAAAACAGAACCTATCAACATTCCCAATGCTAAACCGGCTTCTACAAAAGCGTATTGACTTGCTGTACCTCCGAGAGCGTCTTTTACGAGAATTAACATCCCCACAAAAGCCATACCCATTATAAAAAAATTGTTAATAATGGTTAAGATAAAAAGTATTCCGAGCGGTTTATGCTGTTTGGCATATTGTATTCCGCTAAATATTTCTTTAACTGAGCTAAACTGTTTATCAGATACTTTTATTTTTGGAGGGAGGACTATAAAAAGTAGAATTAAAATGGCGATTATGAATGAAAAGCTATCAATAATAAATAAATATGGTATTGAAACGATACTTAAAATTAATCCCGCTCCCAAGGGACCGATTAAATATGCAAACTGTCCGGACGTTGCTAAAACAGAGTTGACTTTCACTAAGCGTTCTTTGGATATAAACATTGGAACTATAGCGTTGAGAGCCGGTGGGAAAAATGTGCTAAAACTTGCCCGCACAAATGCTAAAATTCCGATAATTAATATATTTTCATAATCGAAATAAAGCAGTATCGGTATGATAATCACAGTGAGCGCCTGGCTGAAATTTGAGAATATCATTATCAGTTTGCGATTATATTTATCGGCGATGACGCCGGCATATAATCCGAATAGCATTGCCGGCAGGAAAGCTGCCATTGCTATTAATCCGGTGATGGTTGAAGAGCCGGTTATGTCTAAGACTAACCAAAATAGTGCGATTTGGTACATCGCATCGCCGGCGGCGGAAACAACCTGTGCCAGCCAAAGTAAACTGATATTACGTTTTTGGTGCTGCATAATCGGATTAAAAACTATTAAAATTTACACTAAAAGATTTGTCATATTTTAAATATAAAACGTAATTTTGAGGTGGAACTACTGTCCCGTTTAGTAGTTTACCAAAAATTAACAAGATTTAATACAGGAGATTAGAATGGCATATATTATTGCTGAACCTTGCGTAGGTACTTGTGACACCGCTTGCGTAGAAGTTTGTCCCGTTGATTGCATTCATGGTCCCGATGATCCGGCCGGCTCAGGTGCCGAAGCCAAAGTAGATGGTTTTGACCCAACCGGTAAAATGCTTTACATCGATCCTGAAGAATGCATCGATTGCGGTGCTTGCGAACCGGAATGTCCGG
>JAUXHY010000269.1 GCA_030621275.1 bacterium
AAAATTATCCTTCAGTTCAATTTCTTTGGCAACAGTAACACCATCTTTAGTAATTGTAGGTGCACCAAATTTCTTTTCAATAACTACATTACGTCCTCTTGGACCTAATGTAATTTTTACAGCGTTTGCTAATTTATCAACACCGGCTTTCAAGCCATTGCGTGCTTCTAAATCATAAGTAATTATTTTTGCCATTGTATATCTCCTTTATAATATCGCTAGGATATCGCTTTCACGCATAATTAAATAATCTTTTCCGTCAACAGCTACTTCAGTACCGGAATATTTACCATATAGTACATTATCACCAACTTTAACAGTCATTTTAACAATTGTACCTGAGTCACTTGCTTTTCCAGGTCCCATTGCAACAATAGTTGCTTCTTGAGGTTTTTCTTGTGCAGTATCAGGAAGAATAATTCCTGATGCAGTCTTGTCCTCTGCTTCTTTTGGTTCGACAACAACACGGTCTTCCAAAGGTTTTAATTTTAAACCCATTTATTAATCTCCTTTTGATTAACTATTTATTTAAATTTCAATTCTTTTTAAGCACTTAATCGCTTTGTAAATCTATCTACAAATTCTGTGCCAATTATTAGAGTTTGCCATAATGCAACTCTTTAATAATATATTTGCCAAAATGACATTCTTTAAATAATTGATACTTCATTTATTGAATCATTTATCATTAATTAGCTACACTACGCAACGCGGAAGTTATTATTGAAAAAGGTGTCTTTTCAAGGACAATTAGCACTCTCATAGGTAGAGTGCTAATTATATATTATAGTTACAATTTACTTGCCTGTACTACCAAATCCACCGCTTCCGCGTGATGTATCACTTAATTCTTCTACTAGTTTAAAATGAATTGGAGAGCCATCCATGGCAACTAATTGGAATAGACGCTGACCGGGACTAACTTTATATGGAATATCTTTAATATTATCTACAGCAGCAATTATTTCACCGCGGTAGCCACCGTCAATTAATCCGATTGAATTTGATAGTCTTAGTGGTGTTTTTGATATGCTCGAACGAGGCATCAATAAATATGGTTTGCCTTCTACATTCTCACAGGAAATTTGCAAATGAATAAAGGCAGATGCACCTGGTTGAATTGTTAGTTCGTGAATTACAAATAAATCCAAACCGGCATCTCCATCATGGAAATGTGAATGTTCTTCATACATCTTTTTTACTTCGAGCGAAAACGGCTTTATCAGTAAATCCATATTATTTATTTTCCACTTCAATATTATTCATATGATATAATGTTCTGATTGGAAATGGAATATTGATTCCTTCCTTTTTATATCTAATCAATAATTCCTTAATAAAATCATGTATTATTGGATATTGTGCACCAAAATCCAAAACTTTAAAAAACACTTTAAAATTGATGCTGGATTCACCAAACTCAGAATACCTAATGAATGGTACAAAACTTGGGTCGTGTCCTTCAATCTTGCTGACTACTTCCTTAGCAACTTCGATAGTTACTTTTTCTACGTGATCTAAATCACTTTCGTAGGCGACTCCAATTGGAAGGCGTGCTGAAAAAGTTTTATCTACAGCGTCGAAATTCTTTATAATCGCATTGGATAAACGTGAATTGGGAACGTTGAAAACATTATTGGTACGTTCCAAAATAGTCGTATTCCGCCAAGTAATATTGGTTATATTTCCAGTTTGCCCTGATTCTAGTTCGATAAAATCACCTACTTCAACTTTTTTACTAAGCAAAATGTGTAATCCGGCAAATACATCAGAAAGTGTATCTTTTAGAGCTAATGATATTGCCAATCCACCAACTCCTAGTGCAGTTAACATCGGTGTTATGGAAACACCGATAAAATCTAATGCCACCAAAAAACCAATTGTTAGAATAATTGCCCTAATTAAATTAACAAATATTTTTGTTGAAGGAAGAGAACGTCCCTGATTAACCGACCACACATCAATCATGCCAATTAAAAATTTACTAATAGCAAAAGTGATTGTTATAATGAATGTCAAAATAACAATTTTAATAAGATTTGCAGAATACGGTTGTAAGAATTCTGTTGTTTTCGCTATGTAATAAATGGCGGCTAATCCCAGCCAAATAATTATCTGTCGTGCTACTGATTCTAACAGTAAATCGTCCATTTTAAAAGCAGTACGTTTAGCTAATTTTTGTAAATATCCATGAATAAATTTTTTAAATATCCAACCTAAAAACACCGCACTGATAATAATTAATAAAGGTTCTCCAAACTCAAATATTTTCTCAACTAAATTTTCATTCATTTGTAATCCTACTTTAATAATAACATTTTTCTTGTTTTAACTAATATTCCATTATTCACTTCTACAACATAAGTTCCACTTGGTACATTATTCCCAAGCTGGTTTTTGCCATCCCATTTAATAAAATGAGTGCCTGAAACATAATCACCGGATTGTTGCCAAACTTGATTTCCTTTTATATCAAAAATATTTAGATGTACTTTTCCTTCATTTTCTAAATTAAATCGAATTGTTACACCAGCATTAAATGGATTTGGATACACCGGATACAAATAGAATTCATTGGGAATTATACTATTCCCAAGTGTATCCATACGGATTTC
>JAUXHY010000222.1 GCA_030621275.1 bacterium
CCATGGGGTTGGGAAGTACTAAAAGAATTGCCAGATAGTAATTTTATTTGGCTAGGGAGAGAAATGCCTTATCAGTGGTTTTCAGTTCACTGGGAAGATGGATTAATAATTGAAGATTCAACTATGGCAGTAGAATATTCTAATCGGTTTCCAAAAGAATACTACAAAAATATTAGGTATAATGATTATAAATATCAAATGGAACAAGTCGTTTTTAACAATTGGACCGCATGGAAATCGTTTGGTATTTGGGAATCGATTGAAGAAGCTAGAGGCGGACCGTTCATTAATTATACTTGGTATGATGGAGTTACAGACAGAACATATAATTTAAATATGTTGGTCTTTATTCCGAGTAAAAATAAAGCAACTTTCATGAGACAATTAGATATTATTGCGCACTCTTTTACTGTGAAATAAAGAATTATGTCAAAAAGTATATTAGTAACAGGTGCATCTGGACAATTAGGAAATTCCGTTCTTAATCAATTATACGGAAAATATGAGCTCCTTGCTACTGATATAAATAAAAATAAGTCTGATATTTTAAATATTCCTTTTTCCATTCTAGATATTACAAATTTTAAAAAAATAAAAAGTATATTAACAGATTTCAATCCTGATGTGATAATTAATCTTGCTGCTTTCACTGATGTCGATGCGTGTGAATTAAATCCTGATAAAGCATACTTATTAAATACTAAATCTGTAGAAATGTTATCCAATAATTTTGACGGGCAATTTATTCAGATATCTACCGATTATGTGTTTGACGGAAATAATGGACCATATAGCGAGGATGATAATACAAATCCATTAAGTATTTATGGAAAAACTAAACTTGAAGCGGAAAATATATTACAAGAAAGTAGAATAAATTGGTGCATTTTAAGAACCAATGTATTGTTTGATTATTATATTAGTACTGAGGCAAGTTTTATTAAATGGGTTGTTGATTCTTTAAAATCAAATAAACTTATCAATGTTGTTGATGACCAATGGAATAATCCTACGTGGACGCAAAATTTAGCGGAAATTATCGAACTTGTAATAAATAAAAACGTAGACGGACTTTATAACTACGGTGGCGAGGATTATCTAAATAGATTTGAATTTGCACAAATTATTGCTGATATTTTTAATTTAGATAAAACACTAATTTCACCAATTAGTACTAAAAGTTTGAATCAAGCTGCACCGCGTCCACTAAAAGGGGGATTGAAAACAGAAAAGATTGAGCAAGAATTTGATATTCAATGTATCGATTTAAAAACTAGTTTAGGTATGATAAAATCACGGTTAATTGAATGAAAACATTAATAGTAACACCTACTTATAACGAGAGTAAAAATATCAAAACGCTTGTAGATACATTATTCAAATTAAATCCTCGCTATCATATTTTAGTTGTTGATGATAATTCTCCCGATGGTACTGCTAAAATTGTCAAAGATTTGCAAAAGCATCACAAAAATCTACATCTAGCAGAACGTCCCAAGAAGAGGGGATTAGGTACAGCGTATTGTTATGGTTTTAAGTGGGCGCTAGAACGCGATTATGATTATATTGTGCAGATTGATGCTGATTTATCACATAATCCCGAAGATGTACCAGTAATGGTGAAATTATTGAAAGAGTACGATTTAGTTATAGGTAGTCGCTATTGCGATGGAATCAGCGTAGTGCGATGGCCGTTACAACGATTAATTTTAAGTTATTTTGCAAATTCTTATTCACGAGTAGTAACAGGGGTAAAGCTCAGAGATCTAACCGCAGGATTTAAGGCATGGCGCCGTGAAGTTCTTGAAAATATCGATCTTGATAATATTCGATCACAGGGATATGCATTCCAAATCGAAATGAATTTTCATGCTGAGCGTAAAGGATATAAAATACACGAACATCCAATACTCTTTATCGACCGTACAATTGGTGAATCTAAGATGTCGAGAGCAATTATGTTTGAGACAGCATGGATGGTTTGGCAATTTCGACTTTGGAAAATATTTGGTTGGTATAAGTGAGTCTAGTTTCTCCAAAAGTATCAGTATTAATTGTTAGTTATAATGTAAAACAGTACATTATTCATTGTATTGACTCCATAAAGAAATCTGATTATACCGGACAGATTGAAATTATTGTTGTCGATAATAATTCATTTGATGGGTCTCTTGATGCAATCAAATCTAAAATAAAAGATGTTGTTTGCATCCAAAATGATGTAAATATTGGATTTGGGAAAGCTGTGAATCAAGCAGCCAAGACTGCTACGGGAGAATATTTTCTGATTCTAAATCCCGATACAATAATTGAAGAGAGTACTGTCTCTACTTTTGTTAATTATTTAAGTAAAAATTCTGCTGTTGGTATGGTCGGTCCAAAGATTGTTAATTCTGACGGATCGTTACAGAAAGGAAGTAAACGTTCATTTCCAACAATTGGTGTGGCTTTACCAAAATTAATGTGTTTGGATAAAATATTTCCTAAATTAAAATGGGCCGGACGTTACAATTTAAATTATCTAAATCCTGATGAGATTCATAAGGTTGATGCAATAAGTGGCTCATGTATGTTTACAAGATCGGAATTATTTAATAAAATTGGTGGTTTTGATGAACGATTCTTTATGTTTGGTGAAGATCTAGATTTATGTTATCAAGTCTATCAAAAGAAATTTGATGTACATTATTTACCGACAACACATATAATGCATTATCAGGGCGAATCTGTCAAATCTGCACCGTATGACAGTTTAAATGCTTTCTACCAAGCAATGATATTGTTTTCAGAAAAACACTTTTCAAAAGGTAGAAGTATCTTAACTAAATTAGTAATTAGGTCGGGTATATTTTTCCGTAAATTAGTTTCAATAATCAATGAAAAACGTTCACAAATTATATCAGTCGCATTAGATGCGTTTGTAGTTTTAATTGCATTTTTAATTGCGTTTCCTTTAAGGTTGAACAGCTTGGATGCTTTTGTAGTTAGTAAGGGACTTATCCCCGGAGTATATATTATATTTTGGATTATGGTCTGTGCATTGTTTGAGTTGTATTCGCGCTATATTTTATCATATACTCGCGCAATTCTGGCATCACTTTCCGGATTTATTCTCGCAGTAGTTTTTACATATTTCTTTAAACAATACGCCTTCTCGCGATTAGTGATTATCGTTGCAACAACAATCATAA
>JAUXHY010000017.1 GCA_030621275.1 bacterium
ATTAATTTCAACATCTCCAAATACGACTTTACGTCCTGCCATAATTTCTCCTTATTATTTTAATTCTCGTCGCAAACGTGCGACTGGGAAATTTAACTGCTCACGATATTTTGCTACTGTTCTACGAGCAACATTATATCCTGCAGCATTTAATTTATTTGCCAACCTTTCATCATTATACGGTTTTTTCTTATTTTCGTTCACAATAATATCTTTTAATACTTGTTTAATCAAGTTTGTACTAATCACCTCTCCGGATTGTTTCTTTGCACTTTCAGTAAAAAATGATTTTAATTCAAAAATTCCAAAGGATGTATCAACATATTTACCCCTTGTTGATCTACTTATAGTTGAAATATCCATTTCAACTTCATCGGCAATGTCTTGAAGTTTCATTGGATTTAAATCTTTTGTATTACCTGAAAAATACTGCGGTTGTTTTTCAATGATAGCCTTCATAACACGGATCATGGTATTACGACGCTGCTTAATAGCCTCAATAAACCAATTTGCAGAATCTGTTTGTTCCTTAAGATATTTCCGTGCATCTGTAGATATTTGTGCACTCTCCTCTAATAATCCAATATAATCAGGACTAACGCGCAATTCAGGCAAACCGGAATCATAATTCTGGATACTCCATTCACCATCTCTTTCTCTCACTATTAGATCAGGAATTACAATTTCGTCTTTAGTGTTTATTTTCCCTTCTCCTGGACGGGGATTTAAATGTATAATGATTTCTTTTGCTTCTGCTAATTCATCCTCGGTGCAACCAAGTTTTTTTTGTAATAATTCATAGCGTTTATTACTAAAATCATCTAAGTAATCTGATACTATGCGGTAAGCTAAGGAATCCACCTTATCTTCTAACTGTATAGACAAACATTCTTTCAAGTCACGTGAGGCAATGCCAAGCGGTTCTAAGTGTTGGATAAACTTCAGAATTTTTTCTACGTTTTCCTCATCTGTATTTAGCCGATCAGCTATTAATGATAATTCTACGGTAAAATAACCTCGTTCGTCTAAATTCCATAATATTTCCTCAGCGATAGTATGCTCAAATTCGCTCAATCCATAAATATCTAATTGTCCTACTAATTCTTCTATGAAATCAGCCTGATATTTTTGTGGCAATTCAATATTGTCGGGAGAATATTGAAATAATGATCTTGGTTCAGGTTCATCAGCTTCAAATGAAACATCCATTGTATCTCTGTCTGAATCATTAGTAGATATTAGCGCATCATCTTCCCGCTGTATTTCTTCTAAAACAGGATTGGTCTCTAGCTCATTTAAAATTTTTTGTTCAAGATTAACAATATTAAGCTGTAAAAGCTTAGCCAGCAATATTTGGCGGGGAGCTAATATTTGTTTTTGGACTAATTTTTGTTGAAGTCTTAGCATTATAGCTGAAATCTTTGTCCAAGATATAAACGTCTTACTTCTTTGTCACTTGCTAATTCGTCAGAAGTACCCGACTTTAAAATTCTACCTTCATATAATAGATATGATCTATCTGTAATTGAGAGTGTCTCACGAACATTGTGGTCTGTTATTAATACACCAATATCTCTATTTTTTAATGAATGAACAATTGATTGAATATCTTCAACTGCAATCGGATCTATACCGGCAAACGGTTCATCTAATAAAATGAAATCAGGATTCAATGCTAAGGTTCGGCAAATTTCTACTCTACGGCGTTCTCCACCTGACAGGTTATATCCTTTACTATTCCTAATGTGTTTTATAGATAAATCATCCAATAAACTCTCAATTATTTGTTCTCTATCGTCCTTTGTACTATTAGTCATTTCTAATACTAATCTTAAATTTTCCTCCACGGTAAGTTTTCCAAAGATCGAAGGTTCCTGTGATAAATATCCTAAACCTAGCCTAGACCGTTTATACATTGCCAATTCAGTTATGTCTTCATTATTGAGTAAAATATGTCCTTTAGATGGCTTGATCATACCAGTAATCATATAAAATGTGGTCGTTTTACCTGCTCCATTAGGACCTAGCAATCCAACAATTTCACCCTTGTGAACTTCAATGCTTACATCATTAACAACCCAGCGTTTACCGTATTGCTTAAATAATGATTTTGTCTTTAATCCAGTATGATTTTTCATCGGCTTGTTACTCCGCGTGGTTTTAAAATTTTCCAACGTTCCATGTTAACATCTGATTCAAATCCAATGCCATATAATGTATCATTAGTTCCAGTAGTAATCATAACGGAGTCTTCAGTATAAATTAACTCCTTAGCATTGTCCCAGGATAGAGTATCAGTGAAAAGGGTGACACCACTATCGGATTTAACGATAATGTTGTTAACTGCTTGTAAAAAATTAGTGCGTTCATTTATTTCAGCCTTATCCGCCAATACACTTGACATGTGCTGTTCATCTACATCATAAAAATCAATCTGAACATTATTTTCCAAAGTTAAAAACCCTTTGTCGTTATACTGCTCAAGATAATCTGCCTTAATATCTGCGCGCTTTATACCGGCATTGGTAACCGTAATTCTTACATCCCAGCTTTCCTGATCGGGTTTTTCAGCTAATTCCTCATATTGATTATTATTAATAATTGGAGTGTTACAATTCATGATAATTGCAATAAACACTAAAAATGGAATTCGTTTGAAAATAGTTTTAAACATTATTTATAATTAACAAAAATTTTATCTTTTACTACCTGTAATGCTTCGTCATATCTACCTTGAGCAGTTAATATCCAATCAATTGCTTCACGAAAAGCACCATTTCCGCCATCTTTACTAGTTACAAATAATGCAATATCTTTAACCAAGTCAACGGCATTATTAACAGCAATGGGTACTCCAACTTGGCACATGACCGGCAAATCGATAATATCATCACCGATATAGGCAATCTCATCATCATGCAAATTGTATTTTTGTTTCAACTTAGTATAAGGCTCAATTTTGTCTAATGTTCCATTATAAACATCTTCAATTCGTAATTCTTTAGCTCTTATTTCAGTGGCTTTTGAATACCTTCCAGATATTAACGCTACTTTCATATCTACGGCTCTGGCAACAGCTATGCCCGATCCGTCGGTTACATTAAATTTTTTAAACTCGTCACCACTGTTACTTTTATAAATAGCACCGTTTGTTAATACACCATCAACATCTGATATAACAAATTTAATACGCGATACTTTTTCTTTTATTGATTTATCCATTTTCAACTACTGCTTCACGCAGATGCTTAACTTGTACTAATACATTTTCTAATTGATCCAATGGCCATTGAGTTGCTGAATCTGATTTAGCCTTTTCAACATTATCATGCACTTCCATGAATAATCCATTACATCCTACGGCAACTGCGGCATTTACCATTGTTGGAATATATTTCCGTAATCCGCCCGTAGAACTACCTGCATTCCCCGGCATTTGGGCGCTATGAGTACCATCAAAAATTACTGGATATCCGGTTTCTTCTTGTATAATTGGAATGGAACGCATATCAACAATTAAACTTTCAAACCCAAATGTATTTCCACGCTCTGTAATCAATATTTGATTATTATCGGTACTTTCAATTTTTTCAACGATATTTTTCACTTTCCACGGAGATAAAAATTGTCCCTTTTTCACATTTACTGGTTTACCTGTATTACTAGCAGCAATTAACAAATCAGTTTGTCGACAAAGAAAAGCCGGTATTTGGATTACATCTACTACTTCTGCTATGGCTGTCGCTTGTTCCGGTAAATGAATATCAGTAATAATTGGAATATCTAATTCACTTTTAACATCTGCTAAAATTTGCAAACCTTTGTCAATGCCGGGTCCTCTAAAAGATGAAACAGAGGTGCGATTTGCCTTATCATATGAACTTTTAAAAATAAAGGGCAAGTCCAGCCGAGTTGTGATTTTTTTTATTGCATCAGCCATCCTTAAAGAATGCTCACGGCTCTCAATTACACAGGGACCCAATATCAGCGGAAAATTCTTACCGCCGAAAGAAATTGTTTCGGTTATATTAATTAATTTCAATTTTGAATTATTTTTTAGATGTGAAATTTACGGCAGCTTTAATGAAATCGCGAAATAAAGGATGAGCGCGATTTACACGACTTTTTAACTCAGGATGGAATTGGGTTGCTACAAACCATGGGTGGTTTTTCAATTCTATTATTTCTACCAAGTTTAAATCATTATTTATGCCAGAAATAATCATGCCATTTTTTTCTAATCGCTGTCTAAAACGATTATTTACTTCCCAACGGTGGCGATGTCGTTCTGACGCATTTTTTTGATTATAAGCTGTAAATGTCTTTGTCCCGCGTTTGATGCTGCAATCATATGCCCCTAAACGCATCGTACCGCCTTTTGCTTTAATTGCTCTCTGTGATTCCATTAAATCAATAACAGGATATTTTGAATCTTTATCAAACTCAGTGCTGTTAGCACCTTTCAATCCGCAGATATTTCGGGCAAAATCAATTACTGCACATTGTAAACCAAGACATATACCTAAAAATGGTATTGCATTCACACGAGCAAATTCACAAATTTTTATTTTCCCCTCTGCTCCACGTGGACCAAAGCCCGGTAAAAGTAACACACCGTCAACATCTGAAAGTACCTTTTTTATATTTTCATCATTAATTAACTTGTCGGTTTGAATCCATTTTAAGTTAACTCGAGCGTCATTTTCAACTCCGGCATGTATGAATGCTTCCATAACACTTTTATAGGCATCGGGAAGTTCAATATACTTCCCACACATGGCAATTGTCACTTCCCGTTTGGGATTATTATACCGCATCATAAATTTCTTAAGTTTTTCCACA
This sequence comes from bacterium, assembly GCA_030621275.1. Taxonomy (GTDB): domain Bacteria; phylum Fidelibacterota; class Marinisomatia; order Marinisomatales; family JAHJCW01; genus JAHJCW01. Next base: position 4,843 of record JAUXHY010000017.1, read on the forward strand.
TTCGGTAACTGTTTTAGCTGCAATCGCTCTGCGATAATTTTCCCAACCTTTTGTTTATATAATGATAAAGGTACTTCATAAATACTTTCAACTTCATAACCTTCAATTACATTAGAAGGAGCAACATTGCAGAATAAAGCAATTTTATCAATAACTTCTTGAGTAATTGAGCATTCCGTACGGCACAGAATTATATCGGGCGATAATCCAATTTCACGTAATTTCATAACGGAATGCTGAGTGGGTTTGGTTTTTAATTCCTCACTCGCTTTAATATATGGCACAAGTGTTAAATGCACAATTAAATGGTTGTGATAACCCAATTCAACCGAAAGTTGCCGAATAGCTTCCATAAATGGCAAACTTTCAATATCGCCGACAGTACCTCCCACTTCACATATAACTACATCATATTTATTATCACTATTAACTGCTTTGATGCGGCGTTTCAACTCGTTGGTAATGTGTGGAATGACTTGCACAGTTGCACCAAGGTAGTCACCGGCTCGTTCCCTGTCCAACACTGTGCTATAGACTTGGCCGGCAGTGGCATTATTTTGCGCACCCATATTTTCATCGATAAATCGCTCATAATGTCCTAAATCCAAATCCGTTTCAGACCCATCATCAAGCACAAACACTTCACCATGTTGATATGGATTCATCGTACCCGGATCAACATTTAAATAAGGATCAAGCTTTAAAATAGTAACACGTAAACCGGAACTCTTCAATAAATATCCGATTGATGCGGCTGCAATCCCTTTACCTAAACCCGAGATTACACCACCTAACACAAAAATGTATTTTGTCTTTTTTTTCATATTATATATTTAATTGTTCTAAGTCTTCCCGTATATCAATTCCTCGGTAAGGAAAATTGCAAATCGCCACTCTAATAGGTATTCCATTATCCAAGGCACGTAATTGTTCTAAATGTATCAATTTTTCATTCTTAGATTGTTCCAATCTAGTGAAAATTTCCAAAGTATTTTTCTGATATCCATAAATTCCTATGTGACGAAAATATTGTGCTTTTCTATCGTCTATCTCTCTATAAAAACTAATAGCGTTACTATTATTATCAATTTTAACTTTTACGGTATTCGGATTACTATAATCATATTCGGTAATTACCGTACTTGCTAACGTTGCAATTTTAACTGTTTTGTCATCAAATACCGAGACTAAATCATCAATCATTGTTGGATCAAGCATCGGTTCATCACCTTGAATATTAATGATAATCTCAGCATCAATATTTGCTACTGCTTCCGCAATGCGATCAGTACCTGATTGATGTTTTGATGATGTCATCACTACTTCGACATCGTAATCCTGTAGTGCATCAATCGTTTTTTGTGAATCTACTGCAATTATCACATTATCTAATTTATTTGCTTTTAGCGCACGCTCATAAACATGCAGGATCATTGGCTTGCCACGAACAGGGAAAAGTATCTTACGGGGGAAGCGGGTCGATTCCAAACGAGCAGGAATGACTCCGATAATCACTACCGGATTTCTCCGAAGATTTGATTGATATATTTATTGATCATTAAACAGAATAATAGTCGAGCAAAATTATTATTTGTAAATCCCAAATACAAGGAAAAGGACAATCAATTTTAAAGAGAAACAATAGTAACTTTGCGATTAATTATATAGCCAAAATGGATAAAATCAAATATTTCACAAAAGGGATAATCAGTAAAGAGGCTGAAACGATCTATCAAAAATTGGATAATCAATTTGATTTGCATAAAGATAGACTAGAGATAAATAAGTCAGCATTGCTCATTCTTGATATGCAGGAATTTTTTCTTAATAATAAGTCCCATGCTTTCATTCCAAGTGCTCAGGCCATAATCAATCCAATCAAATCCTTAGCTAATTTATTTATAAACAATAATCTTCCAATAATTAGAACTAAACATATTAATACTAAGGCAAATGCAAAACAGATGGACTTTTGGTGGCGCGATATTCTGACGGAAGATAGTGAATTCAGCCAATTAGTTACAGAATTTGATATTCCACAAGCTGAATTAATATTAAAATCACAATACGATGCATTTTATAAAACAAATCTTAATGAATTATTGCAGAAGAGTAAAATTGAACAAGTAATCATTACTGGAGTTATGACACATCTCTGTTGTGAGACAACTGCCCGTTCTGCATTTGTGAGAGGATATAATGTGTTTTTTCCGATCGATGGAACTGCAACTTATAATGAAGAATTCCACTTTGCTACACTTACAAATTTAGCGCACGGATTTGCTAACATAACTTTAACTAAAAATTTGATTCAAGCATTTAATGGTGAATAAAAGTACAGATGTAATTATTATTGGCGCCGGACCGGCCGGGATTGCTTGTGCAATTCAGTTAAACCGTTATAATATTAATTCAATTGTATTGGAAAAAAACGAAATCGGTGGTTTGCTTAAAAATGCTAATCTTATTGAAAATTATCCAGGTTTTCCCGGTGGAATAAATGGAGAAAAGTTTGTACAGCTCCTAAGAAAGCAATCTCAATCAAATAAATTAAATGTTAAATATGAAAATGTTGAGACAGTAGAATTTGTTGATGATACTTTTAAAATAAAAATTAATAAAAATATTTATAATTCAAAATATTTAGTTATTGCAAGCGGAACAAAACCAATAGTACCGGAAATTCCAATCATTCATAATAGCATTAAAGATAAAGTGTTCTTTGATATTTACAAATTAGAACAAATTACAAATAAGAATATTGCTATCATTGGTGCCGGAGATTGTGCATTTGACTATGCACTTAATCTGGGCAATAATAATAGAGTAATAATTATAAATCGAAGTAATCGAATTAAAGCTTTACCAATTTTACAAGATAGGGTTTCCGAGATTACAAATATTAAATATTTTGAGAACACAACTATAAAACAAATTAATTTAAAAAATGATAACATTACCCTTTTATGTAATCCTAATCTTGTAACTATTGATATTGATTGTTTGCTAATCGCTATTGGACGCGAACCAAATCTCGATTTTATTAGCAATGATATATTGATAAGTCCTAAAGTGTTTCAAATTGGTGATGTTAAAAATGGACAATTTCGACAGACATCTATCGCTGTAGGCAATGGAACTTTTACTGCTATGAAAATTAATACTATGTTAAACCAAGGAGATTGATGAAAGTTATTGCAAAAACCGGAACTGATGAATTAGCTAACGTGTATATTGCGCAATCGGAACAGGGTAAACTAATAGAATTCGTCGAATCAGTTCCACCTCCATTTACTCGAGATGAGAAATGGGTATTGATTATTTCAACACTATATGGTTGTCCAATTAAGTGCCGCTTCTGTGATGCCGGTAATTTTTATAGTGGCAAGCCATCTAAAGATGAGTTGTTATTTCAAATCGATTACTTGATTAAAAATCGTTTTGGTGGTAAAAGTGTCCCATCTAAAAAGTTTAAAATTCAATTTTCACGGATGGGTGAGCCATCATTAAATCCAGCTGTTTTGAAAGCCTTAAAAGAAATCCCAAGTCGTTATAATGCTATTGGATTTTACCCATCGCTCTCTACCATTGCACCGAATGGAACTGATAATTTTTTTGAAGAACTTCTACATATTAAAAATAAATATTATAAAAATAAATTCCAGTTCCAGTTTTCAATTCATAGTACTGATTTGAATCAAAGAAATTGGCTGATACCAGTTAAAACTTGGAACTATGACAAAATGGCGCGATTTGGGAGAAAATTTCATCAAGGAAGCGATCAAAAGGTTACGTTAAATTTTGCGTTGACGGATAATTCAATAGTAGAACCGAATATTCTATTAAGTCATTTTAATCCGGATAATTTTTTAATTAAAACAACTCCAGTAAATCCTACCTACAATGCACAGAAAAATAATTTGGATTCATCTATTTCCAAATCATCTAAGCAAAATATAATAATTAACAACTTAAGGAATGCTGGTTACGAAGTAATTATAAGTATTGGTGATTTAACCGAAAATGAAATAGGCAGTAATTGCGGACAGCATGTTATGAACTATTTAAAAAATAAAGTAAAATTCGAGAATAGCTATACCTTTCCAATAGAAAAGTATTTAGTTTAATTGGTTTATTCGTAATGCAATGATTCGATGGGATCTAATTTTGCAGCTTTATATGCAGGATAAATACCAAATCCGATACCAATTACGGAACATACTACCAATCCAATAATAGCCCAATCGACTGGTATTTTAGTAGGTACATGGAGTAGTACCGCAACAAGATTACCTCCGGCAAGTCCTAATAATACCCCCACAATTCCACCAAATTCACTTAAAAATACTGCTTCGGCCAAAAATTGCGTAAGAATATCGCGACGTGTTGCACCAATTGCTTTGCGAATACCTATTTCCTTAATTCGTTCGGTAACAGAAACTAACATAATATTCATAATGCCGATACCGGCAACTACCAAAGCAATTACGCTTACCGCTAATGCAAACAGTTTTACTCCTGCCGTAAAACTGCTGAAAGTTTCAATAAGCTCTGCATTAGATGATACTTCAAAATCATTTTCAGCACCGGGTTCAACTTTCCTTATAGCACGCAAAACCCCGATTGCTTCATCCATTGTCTTATCATAAAGTTCAGCAGACTGTGCTTCAACTGTAATTGCTAAAGAAGAACGTGGATCGGCATACCGCTGTAAATAAATGGTCATAGGAATAATTACATAATTATCTTGGCTTTGACCAAACAATTCACCCATTCGCTCCAGAACACCTACAACATTAAAGTTGATACCTTCTATAGATATGGCTTTCCCTAAAGGATCTTCAAAGGGGAATAGCTGATCAACTGCATCCATACCTAAAATAACAACCTTACGATAATTGTCTATATCCTGCTGTGTTAAATCACGACCGTCACCTATGAAAGCATTTAGCGCTCTTAAACTACCCTGACTACCACCATAAAGATATACACCTTTAGTTTTTTCATCTTTATATCTGATGCTTTTTCCACCAATAGCATCAATGACTGCAACAAGTTTTGGTAGAGTAGTTTTTTCCTTTAAATCTTCAAATTGTGCATAAGTAATATTTTTTCTATTACGATATTTAGCATCCCTATGACCTATTTGTATCATAGGATATTTTTGAATAAGAAATGTATTTGTTCCAAATACGTTCAAGCCGGATGTTATTGAAGATTCCATTGTACGGATTGCAGTCATAACACCAATAACGGAAAACACTCCGATGGCAATTCCTAAAAGTGTTAAAATCGAACGAAGTTTATTGGCTTTTAGAGCATCCACTGCCATACGGAAGCTTTCTTTAAGCGTATTTTTTAAATGACTGCGTTTTGTCCTAGTCATAACTTAATGCCTCAATCGGATCTAATTTTGCCGCTCGGTATGAAGGCACTAATCCGGACATAATTCCAACGGCAAGACTAATTACAACCGCCAAAATCGCTAAAGAAACAGGCATTTCCGAAGGTAAAAATTTATCTATTGCAAAACTTAAACCATAAGCAAGCCCAAGCCCGGTCAGTCCCCCCATTAAACAAATCAAAACAGCTTCAATCAAAAACTGACTAAGGATAACACTTCTTGTAGCTCCAATCGCTTTGCGGATACCTATTTCCCTTGTTCGCTCTTTAACTGAGACAAACATGATATTCATTATACCAATCCCACCAACAATTAAGGATAAAACTGTAATAAAAATTCCAGTGCCGCCAATGGCAAGTTTTATACTATTATAGGTTGTTTCGAATGCCTCCTGTTTATTTATAGCAAAATTATCCGGTTCCTCTGGTCGAATTTCCCTTATTCTTCTCATTATGGATCTAACTTCATACTCGGCTTCTTCCATGTAATCTTTATCAACTTTTACAGATAACCGAAAAAATCCCCTGCGGGAAAATAATCGTTGGAATGTGCCAAGGGGAATTATGGCTTGGCTATCCATACTTTGTAATCCTAAGAATTTTCCTTGTTTTTCGATGACACCAACTACTCGAAATTTGTAAGGTCCAATTTTAACGTTCTCACCAATAGGA
>JAUXHY010000244.1 GCA_030621275.1 bacterium
CATATCTGTTAGAACTTGGTGCAAAAATATTACTGACTGCCGACCACGGCAACTGCGACCAAATGATCGATTACGAAACCGGACAAGTACGCACCAGCCATTCTTTGAATCCGGTACGTTGTGTTTATATTTCCACCGATACCGGCGGTATTACATTAAAGCAAAACGGAATTTTACCGGATATTGGTCCAACTGTTTTACATTTAATGGGGTTTGAAATTCCAAAGGAAATGACGGCAGAGAACCTTTTAAAATAAGACCAATGGCTACAGAAGAAAACCTCATATATCTTTTTGATGAAAGTGGAAGAACTATTCTTTCCCCTACTGCTCCACATTTATTTTTAGGTGTAGGAGTATTATATAATGAAAATAATGAGAAACATTTTTTTAACACTTGTGATGAACTTTTTGGATTGTCAACAGAAGAACAATTAAAAAATGAAAAAATAACCGCAGAATTAGCTATAAAGATTGCACAGAAAATTGTAGAATTAAATATTCCTGTAGTCTGTACTTGGATTGATCTTAATGACGAAGAGTTAATTAGAAATTTAACTAATTATGAAGAATTGTTATTTCAGTTAAAAAGATATCATCGTTTGCCGGGCAGTCGAAAAATTGCTCATATACTGCACGATAAGATATTAGATAAAAATATATTTAAAATATTAGATTTTTTATCCGATGTAAGTGATATTACAATTAGATTAAAACCATATATTGATACGTGGCCTATTCCTAGATTAGAGAAAAAAGTAAAGCTGAATAATCGTAGTAGTTCAATTGAAGAAAAAATAAATGAAATAACAAAACATTTTAATCAAAATGTTTTGTTTAGAGTAGAATATTTTCAATTATTAGAAAATTTAAAAGACAAAAGAAAACGTTTTATTGATGTCATTACAAGTGCAACTTCAAGAGCTTTTAAAAAGGTAGATGAAACTAAATATATTTGTGATTCATCAATTATTTTTTCCACTAATAAAACAATTAAATTTATTGATTATACTCAAGAAATTGTTGAACATATAAACAAGGCTACTGATAATTTTCTAAAGGATAATCCTGTTATTTAATACAATTAGTATTTAAATATCATTTGTAAATCAACCTTTCCTCAACAACTCTCTCTTCAACTGCATTTGCGGTGTAAAGAACTGCCGGTAGACAAGATTCAACACTAAAATATCAACCATTGTTGCAGTGCTGATCCACATATACATTATCATAATTTGATAGCGGATTGCGATCAGCGGATCAATGCCCGCTAATATTTGTCCGGTCATAACGCCGGGGAGCTGAACTAATCCAACCGTCATAAGCCCGTTAATATTTGGCAGAAGTGCCGCTCTTACGGATTCTTTAAATGAATCTTGGACTGCCGATTTGACCGGAGCACCCAATGAAAGCAGCATTTCAATTTCGTTTTCACGATGTGTTATTTCGCTAACAAAGCGATTAACTGTAAGCGTTGCTGAATTCAAGGAATTACCGATAATCATTCCCGCAATCGGAATCATAGCGTAAGGATAAAACCATGGTTCAACCGATAAAATTAATTTTAGTATTAAACCAAGCACGATGAAAACAGTAAAGAAAAACGATCCCAGTAAGATCCAAAATAAATTTGGTATTTTATATTTTTTTAGTCTGCGGTAGCCCTCATAACTTGCTATCACTATCATAAGTGACACTAACCCAACCATGAAACTCCAATGATGTTGTTGGAAAAAATAGGTGAGGACATACCCCATTGCAGTAAGCTGAATAAATGTACGGAAAGTTCCGATGAGCAATGTTTTTTCGATTCCGATCTTCCACCACCGGATAAGTCCAACGCTAATAGCCACAAATATCAGCGACATTAAAACATCCATCCAAGTTATTGCATAAAATGATTGTGTCATTCCGCTTCCTTAGCAATAAATGCTTGCGCTGCTGATATTTGCGGATTATTGATGATGTCTGCAGTCCCCTCTTCAATAATTTTGCCGTCAATTAAAAAAGCTACGCGTTTCGCAAATTGTTTTATTATTTGATGATCATGGGACACCAAAATGACCGTCAATTTCAAATCTTTATATAATTGGTAAACCAGTTTGAGTATTTTATTGGCTAATTGCGGGTCGAGGTTAGCAGTTGGTTCATCCAATAATAATACTTCCGGTTTGTTTAATAGTACTCGCGCTAAAGCGATGCGATGTTGTTCACCACCCGAGAGTGAACGAGCATCTTTATCCAAAAATTCGGAATTCAAACCAACATGCTCTAAAATTTCAGTTAATCCATTATCAGAAAATATTTCTCCATCTTTTGTCCATTTTTGTGTCATTGTTAGTTTTTCTTTGTCTGTTCCATTTATCATTGTTGGAGATTGGCACACCATTCCTACTTTTTGGCGTAACTGTGTTATATCGTAATCAGTTATTAGTTTGTCGTTAAAATATATGCTGCCTGATGTTGGCGAATTGAGACAATTCAACATTCTTAAAAGTGTGGATTTACCGGAACCGGACGGTCCTAATAGAACAGTAAAATCATTTGGTTGGATATCCAAGGAAATATCTTGAAGAATTTTTAATCCGTCAACGGAAAAATTAATTTTATCTAATTTAAATATTGATGAACTGTTCATTATTAGTCGTTTTCATTTAGCTCTGCGACTAATTCATTTGCTTTTATTTTTGCTTGTTTCAATATTGCAATGCCTTCTTCTGTGATACTATAATATTTCCTGATTTTTCCATTTATATTTTCCTTTTTAGAGGAAATATATCCGTCTTTTTCAAGTCTATGAAAAATGGGATATAGTGTACCAAAAGCAATTTCGTATCCGTGTCTTTTAAGCTCGGTTTGAAATTCAGCACCGTAAACAGGTTCTTTTGCAGTATGGTGTAAAATATGAATTCGAATAAAACCTAATTTTAAATCTCTGATTAATTTATTTTCCATAATTATTATTAATATTGTATAGC
>JAUXHY010000230.1 GCA_030621275.1 bacterium
GTAGTAATCGCACTAACCAATTCGTCATTTGAAGGGCTAACAATCTCAATATTAGGAGAAACAAAATCTGTTGACTTGTTATAGCCTATATATATGTTTGATAACAACCATCCATGACCAAGTCCAGAAGTAATATCGTTGGTAGACAAAGTAAACATAATCATTACATCTTCATCAGAAAATTGCGAAATATCCAACGATTCATTTCCAGAAAGAATCTCGCTATCGAAGAAATATTCTTTAAGAATAACCCAACTTTCGCCAAAATTTTTTGATATCGAAACTGTACATTTATCGAGTTCTTCAAGTTCTAAAAAGAATTCGTTTTGTAAAGAAATATCAAAATAATACTTTAAGTAAACCTCATATTCACTTCCAACATGTAAGGGGTGTGTAATTAGATTAATATCCCAATTTGTCTCGTAACCTTGCTCAAGGCTACCAAAACTTTGACCTAAACCTCCATAAATATATGATTGCCAAAAAAAAGAAGTAATGTGCCATGTATTGTCTCCTTTTAACCACGAAGTTAATTCTTTTTGTATGGGATCCCCCACAACATAATACTCTGATAGAAACTCACTTGAGAATTCGTATCCAATCAATTTATCATTTCGATTTACATTAAATTCAAAAACATCAGGGTTTTGAAAACTAAACAAAGAATTATCTTGGTTATAATAACTAGTTGATTTTTGAAATTTTCCATCAAATACATGAAACTTGAAAGAAAGATCAGAAAGATCACCAATAACCAATGATTTAACAAATAGAATCCCGCGATTTCCGTTAGAACTGGAACTAATGTTCCAGTCTCCAAATAAATTTATCATCGAGTAATTATTATTGTCATTCTCAAAGTATACAAATTCGGGATAATTTCCATCAGAATCGTAATATCTACAAGAGAATGTAAAGCTGTCGTATTTAAAACCTTGCGTCGTTAGTATGTTCTCCTCGAGAACAAAATTAATTTCTGGAGAATAAAGGTTGGTATGGTTCTTTAAAGAAAAATAGTCCAACATTAGTCCTTTGTAATTGATAGGATCAAACTCATCGTCTAGCAATGCGAGGAATCTAAATTGCACGTAATTACCAATATATTGCGTGATATTTATTTCTTCGAGGAACCAATCTTTTTCTTCATTTGTATAGGTTTTTAAAGTAATCCAACCTGTCCAATTTGGGTTAATTTGCAAATACATAAAATCTCCAGAATTTATACTTGTTCTTAAACCAAACTTAGCAAAAACTTGAGTAAAATTCTTATTAACCTGCGTTATGTTAAATAAAGGACTTTTCAAAGAACCATTTGGAAAAGGGTCTGTAACAAGATATGGTTGATAAGTGTAATTCGAAGGAAAATTATGATCTCTACCAAAATATATTGCGGTCCATTCTTCAGAATATAAAGGGGAACGATTGTCAAATTGATTAAATTGTGTTAATAACCCCCAACCTGTTCCATTATAAGTCCAACCATTTAAACCATCATTAAAATCGTGAATGTAGGGGAATACCTCACTATCAGTTGGAAATTCAATTGTAATATTCAATTCTCCCGATAAGGGATATCTCGCTTGATGCAAGCCATCACTAGCATTAAAATAATAATGGTATGTACCATTAGTAGAAAATTTTACTAAATTACTTCTAAAAATAGCTCCATCAGTGTAATTACTGTCTGGTTCATATAATTGAAATAAACTATACCTTTCTGAAGTTTCAATAATATAAACATATACTTCTTGTGGAGGCACATTTGAACTATCATTATCAAAATATTCTATATAAAACCAATAACTATCAATAGTATAATTTTTTGCTGGATTATTTCCATAAAATTCTTGAAGGCTAATGACAGTAGTATTTTTAATTCCACTAAAGAACGTAATTTCAGGAACTTCTAACTCCGGAGCAAACTCATTTTTTACATTTGAGACATTTAACGCAAAACTACTATTACCTTCAATAGCTTTTACAATTACTACACATTCGGTTTGATTATATTTTGGTGTGAAATAAAAAGAATTGGAATCATCATACCATTTTTGTGATGATTGTAATAATATGGGTTCACCATATTGACTAGATTCATTTGCGAATAAAAATACGTCAAAATCAGCATTATCATCTACATCAGTTAAATTAAATAAATATTGTCTATCTTCTTTTAGAGTAATCATTCTAGCAAATACATGATTTCCAAGTGGATTTTGCTCTGAGCTCATTAAATAACTACTTATAGAATTATTTACTTTAATGCTCTTAGTTAAAGCATCAATAGCGGCTTGGATGTTTAATCTTCCATACCCTTCATGCTTATCTTTTAAACTATTTGACAGTCCAGTATATATCGATGGAGAATAATTACTTTCATCAATCTCTGTTTCGGGATCGTTTTCTCTCTCAAGATTTGTCTCTGAAGCCGTCATTAATAAAATTGCTTTAAGAATTTTTACCCATTTTGATAAATCCTGATTGTCCCATTCTGTCCAGTTACCCCATTTTGCTTCTATTAATATATTAATTGCTGCTGAGACAATTGCGGTAGATATTGAGGTACCAAATAATGCGGTAGATTCATTCGATTTTGCATCTGCACTTATTATTGAGCGATGTCCCGGTATTTTACTACCTCCTGGAGCAACTATATCTGGCTTAAGGATACCATCACCAATATCTCTTCCCATACTACTATAAGTGGTTATTTGATCTTTATCATTTATTGCTCCAACAACGATAGCGTTTTTATTCATACCCAATTTATTAAAAGGTTCTGAACCTTCAATCCCTTTGTTTCCAGCAGCAATTATTACTAATATATGTTTTTCAATTACCTCGTCAATAACAGCGTTAATAGCAGTTACATCATCTCCTAAAGTTCCAATGCTTAAACAAACACTAATGATATGATGGGTCGTTCGATTTTTAATTACACTTGCCAATGCTGATATTAAATCAGATACATAGCCTTTTCCGGATTGATTTACGATTTTATATGCCAGAATGTTGGTAGCATTAGCAATACCTGTAAAATGATTAAAATTTTCAATGTACGATTCTGGAAAGAATAAAA
>JAUXHY010000249.1 GCA_030621275.1 bacterium
CAGGGCGATTATATTTCTACCTCATTTTAGTATGAAAACCAAAATATACATTGCTTACGCCTTACTTTCAATAATTTGGGGAACAACTTGGCTCGCGCTAAAAGTAAGTCTAAACGAAGGAATGATTCCTTCGTACGCAGTTGGAATTCGATTTTTATTTAGCGGATTAATTTTTTGGGGGATCATGTTATTCCGTCATGAAAAATTACCTTTGAATAAAAGAGCCATATCACTTTATCTGCAATTTGGGTTCCTAAGTTTTGGTATTAGCTATGCCCTAACATATTGGGCAACGCAGTATATTTATTCTAACCTGGCGTCAATTTTATGGGCCAGTTTCCCAATAATTACAACAATCATGGCTCATTTCTATTTACCAAATGAAAAACTAAATAAAAAGAAAATTATTAGTTTATTATTTGGCATAGTAGGAACAATTTTAATTATTTATCAAAGCGGAAATTTTGGTGGTAAAAATGTTAGTATTGGCATCATTGTAATTTTAATTGCGACTATAGTTGCCGCATGGCCAAACGCATATCTTAAGAAATATAAGTCTGAGGTAAACACATTTCAATTAAATGCAATGTCTCAAACAATCGGTGGGGTATTTTTATTATGTATAGCGATTTTCACCGAACCTGGTCAAGCCATGATCTGGACTAAAACTAATTTGTTAGCTACAGCATATTTAATAGTATTTGGATCGGTAATTACTTTTTCACTTTATTTCTGGTTGTTCTCATATCTATCTTTAACACAAATTACTTATGTAGCATTTTTCCCACCGATTATTGCAATTTTTATCGGATGGATATATTTGGATGAACGGTTATCATCTATAATATTATTTGGCGCAAGTTTAATAATTTTTGGTGCCATCTTAGTAAATTATAGGAGAAAATAATATGATATATTATACAAGTATTAAAACACAAATTGGAAATTTAGGACTAATACGTAACGATGATTATCTATTGAAAATATATTTACCAAACAAAGAAATCTCAAAACAAATATTACAACAAATATATCCAAATGAAAATATTGTTGAAAATAAATCAGGGTTTAATGACGTAGTTAATCAGCTTACCGAATATTTTGCTGGTAAAAGGAAACGCTTTACTATTAAAACTAAAATTCAATTATCCCCGTTTTATAAAAAAACGTTAACTGAAGTTGCAAAAGTTCCATATGGTGAAACAGTTTCATATAGCCAAATTGCACAAAAACTAAATAGTCCAAAAGCCGCTCGAGCAGTTGGCAGTGCCAATGCTCGTAATCCCCTTCCAATAATTATTCCATGTCATAGAATTATTGCAAATAATGGTAAATTAGGAGGTTATGCTGGCGGATTAAAAATAAAAAAATATCTTCTTAAATTTGAAAAGGAAAATTTAAATACACACTAACATGGCTAAAAAAACCACTAGAAAAAAACCTGTAAGGTTAATAAGAAATAAATTTCTGACGGGAATTCTCACACTATTCCCGATTTATATTACATACCTATTAATACGATTCATTGTTGGAATTGCTCCTGAAATACCATATTTAAGAACGATTCCATTCTTCATTGATAATGAATTCTTAGTACCTATAATAGAATTCATTGGCGCATTAATAGTAATATTTTTCATTGGGATAGTAGTTAGCAATGTAGTTGGGAAACGCCTATTTACCTTCTTTGAAAGTATCATGGAAAAATTACCGCTAATCAATACGATATATACTTCATCCCGACAAATCATGCAAACTTTAACAATGCCAGGAAAAGGAAATTTTAAACAAGTTGTGTTGATAGAATATCCTAGAAAAGGACTATGGACATTAGCTTTTGTAACAGCATATTCAAAAAGTAAAAGTGGAGAACAATATGTCCATGTTTTTCTCCCGACTACACCAAATCCCACATCAGGATTTATGTTATTTATAAAAGAAAAAGATGTGAGACCATCCGGTCTGAGCATTGAAGAAGGCTTAAAAACACTCATTTCGGGTGGTATGATCTCATCTGAGAAAAACCAACTTCCGTAAATAAGTAATATATTGTAAAATGAGACTATGAGTATTGAATATTTAGATGGAATTCGACTATACCGCGTATTATCTGCAGGATTGCAGAGAGTACTTGAAAGAGAAGACTATCTAAATAAAATAAATGTTTTTCCTGTTCCCGACGCAGACACCGGAACAAATATGGCATATACATTGTCAGCAATTAAGGAAGATATCCACCAAAATGTTCATTCTAATATAGCTGATATGAGCAATCTTATTGCTGATTCCGCCTTAGATGGTGCCAGAGGTAATGCAGGTTCAATTCTTGCACAATTTCTTGTTGGTTTAGCTGAAGGATTACACAACCATACTAAAGTGACAACTCTACAATTTGCAGAAGCAGTAAAAATTGGAAAACAATATTCATATCAAGCTTTACTTAATCCGGTAGAAGGAACAATTTTAACTGTCATAAGTGATTGGTCTGATGCACTACATAGATTTAGTGCTAAATATTCTGATTTTGTAGAAGTTTTCACTCGCGCCTTAAAAATTGCTCAAAAATCAGTAAAAGAAACACCAAAAAAATTAAAAGTATTAGCAAAAGCCGGTGGTGTGGATGCTGGTGGACAAGGTTTTGCTGATCTATTACAAGGAATTCAAGAATTCATAAGCGAAGGTAAAATAAGCAAGATAAGTATAAGTATTCCACGTGTATTTAAAAAACCTAATATTTCGGAAATAAGTTTTAACGAAAAATATCGTTATTGTACTGAGTGTGTTATTAGTAAAGAGAATATTAATAGAATTAAACTGAAAGACCAACTGATGATGCTTGGAGATTCGTTAATCATTGCAGGGTCAAAACATAAAGCGAAAGTACATATTCATACCGATAGACCTAAGACAGTATTTGAGATA
>JAUXHY010000012.1 GCA_030621275.1 bacterium
GCTGTAATTTTGGAATATCGTGAAAGTGATTCTATGCATATTGGTAAGAAAATAGATCGTGATATTGGTTTTGATTTAAATCTTGCAATTAGTGGATAATAAACGGAATTAATAATGAAAAAAACAATTTTTGTTTTAACAATAATATTTTTAATTAACTGTCAAACAAATGAAATAAAATTTGATGGAAATTCTGCGTTTAATTGGCTTGAAAAGCAATGTGAATTTGGTCCGCGAAACCCTGGTTCCCAAGGCTATTATGATTGTAAAGATTTATTAATTAAAAATTTAATAGAATTTTCAGATACTGTATTTACGCAAAATTTCACTTATACCGAATTGCGCGAAAACAATACTTATGATTTAAGCAATATAATTGCTGAATTTAATGTGAATAGTGAAAAACATATATTATTAGGCGCCCACTGGGATACACGTCCATGGGCTGATCAGGATTTAAATCCTTCCAATCGTTTTACACCAATAATGGGAGCCAATGATGGTGCAAGTGGAGTTGCTGTTTTAATGGAATTAGCAAAAATGTTCAAGTATAATCCACCTCCTGTTAATATTTCAATTGTTTTATTTGATGGAGAGGACATGGGCGTCGAGGGGATTCCTGATAGCTATGCTAAGGGATCTCAATATTTCGCAAAAAATTTACCAATAAAAAAACCGGATTTTGGAATTATAATTGATCTAATTGGTGATCGAATCTTAGAAATACCAATTGAACGACATTCTTATCGAGTAGCACCGGATCTAGTAAATGAACTTTGGGATTTAGCAGAAAAGTTAAAACTACCGGCATTTCAAAACAGGTTGGGATACGACATTTATGATGATCATATACCATTATGGGAGATAGCAGGGATACCCGCTATTGACCTGATTGATTTTAACTATCCGAATCAAAGAGTAAACTATTGGCATACATTAAATGATATTCCACAAAATTGTTCATCTGAAAGTCTTGAACAAGTTGGACGGTTACTTACTAATTATATTTATTCATTGACCCCGTAAATTGAAAAAAAATATCCAATTAATAATTTTTCTCGTATTTGCGGTACAAGCTGTATTTGGACAATATAATCTGAAAAAGGATTTTAGGTTGAGTAAATCACCTTCTGTATATTTAAGTGAGGAGCCCGGCTTACGGAGTAATATAATTAATTGTATCGCCATTCAGGGCGATAGGACAACGTGGATTGGAACCGGTCAGGGAATTTCTGTTATGCACGATTCAACTTCAATTTTTACACTTGATACCCTTCATTTAGTAGATGAAGAACCACGTTTTTTGTTTGACTCAATTGCATCAATGGCAGTTCAGAATGATGTTTTGTCGTTAGCAGGACACTCACGAGAAAATGGAATTCCTTTGGGTACCGGTATATATATAACTGAAAATGGGTTATCTGAACAAATTGAATGGATGAGATATGATCAACCGGTAGACGCCCTTGGAGACTCATTAGTGGAATTTGGAGCAAGATATTTTAATGCAAGACCCGTTACAAAAGCACTTACGAATGTTACATACGACATGGATATTGGTGGAGATTATCTGTGGATTGTCAGTTGGGCAGGCGGATTGCGGCGTTTGGATTTGACTAAAATGGAAAACTGGGAGCGTATACCTTTGCCATTGGATAGCTTAGAAGAATTGAATACTTGCAATATTGATAATTTTAACGAAGTTGAAGGAAAATTAATACTCAATAATTATTATATGGATTCCAGCGATCCGATAACGGGTGGTAATCATAATCATAAAGGATTTTCAGTTTTAGCCTACGGAGATACTGTTTGGGTAGGAACAGCTAATGGTATAAATCGTGGTATTTTAGGTGAAAATGGTTGCGTTAATTGGCATCATTATTCACATCCTATAGATAATCTTTCCGGTAATTGGGTGTTGAGTATCGCAAAGCAAGAATATAATAATGAACGTATCATTTGGGCGGTAACTGTTAATGCTATCTTGCCATCAGAGCAAAGGTCTGTAAGTTTTACGCGAGATGATGGAGAAACATGGGAAATTGTGGAAGAATTAATTGGTGAACGCTGTCATGATATTTCCGTACAAGGTTCCACAGTATTTATTGCTTCGGATAGCGGATTATGGAAAACTGATGATGGTAACAATTGGGAATTAATTCCTCCGGCGGTTGAGGCCACACCGGTTTCATCTAATGAGATATTAAATAATTCGGTTTACTCGGTTGCAGCAGATAATCGCGAATATTTTGGAAAATCATTAATTTGGATCGGTACACCGGATGGATTAGCTCGTTCCTATAATTCTTTGGGAGATAATTGGCAAATTTATCGTGCCGAATATGATAAAGAAAAAACTTATGCCTATCCAAATCCGTTTTCTCCTTATTCTCATAATCAACTTAATGGTGATGGATGGGTACGTTTTAACACGGGAATCTTTTCTGTACAGCAAGTTGATTTGAATATTTATAATTTTGCATTAGAAGAAGTTTATTCTGAAAGATTTGATTGGCAAACGAATCCCGGTGCCGTTAAGTGGAATGGACGTGATAACAGAGGAGAATTAGTGTCTAATGGTGTCTATTTTGTGAATTTACAATTTTCCGAAAATAATAATTCTATAAAAGAAAATCATCGGATAAAATTAGTGGTTGTAAAATAATGTCTAAAAAATTCATTATATTATCTCTGATTTTAATAACGTATATTATTGCTCAAGACTATTCCGGTTATGCAGGAAATTATTTATACAATGGAGCTGATGCACGTTCAATTGCTATGGGGAATGGATTAACGGCAGGAACTGATTTAAATTTTCCTGCCTATTTTAATCCGGCAGGAGTTGCATCTGCTTCAAACAGAAAATTATTATTTACTCATCAATTTTTATCACTAGATCGACGTCAATCGATAATTAGTTTTACTACATCACTACCTCCGGTTGGGGGAATAAGTGTGGGCTGGATTGGGGCTGGTGTCAATGGTATTGACGGACGTGATTTGGCCGGTGTTCATACTGATGAATTAGATGCGACTGAAGGTGCATTCCTCATATCATTTGGAATTGCACCAATTCAATATCTTCAATTTGGTGGTACAGTAAAAATATTACAAAACCAACTCCCAAATATTGATGGAAATATTATTGGGAAAGGAGTTGGTTTTGATTTTGGTGTACATTACAATTTTAATGCAAATCTAAATTTTGCATTTGTTATTAAAAATATTAATTCTGCTTATCAATGGTCAAATAAGTTAACAGACGATTTAGGAAGAGTTTATAAAGATAAATTTCCTATACAAATTAGATCAGGTGTCCAATATAAAATCAGTTCCTTAATTATTGTCGGAGATGTTGGGTCGTATCTTGCCGACAACGAACTATTGGGTTCAGATTACAGAATTGGAGTTGAATACACATATAATAATAATTACTTTTTCCGTGCCGGATACCGTAACGATCGCTTGGCTTTTGGCATTGGATTAAAATATCATCAATCTAATAAATTTACTTCATTAATTGATTATGCACTTGTAATGGAGCCTGTGGCTAGTTTAACCCATGTAATATCCTATGCGATTAATTTTTAGAATAATAACATCAGCAATATTTTTCCAAAGTATAATGTTTGGAATTGGGACACAATTTTTAGCAATTCCGCAAAATGCGATGGAATTAGTTATTGGAACAAATCCCGCATCCAAAAATGTTATAAATAAGCCAGTTTTATCGGTATCTTATGGAAATTGGTTAGCGGGGATAAAAGTTTCCTCATTTGGATATAATCGCAGTGCTTTTGGCGGAACGGCAGGATTTAATGTTCGTTATATGGCATTGAATGATCTTGAACTAAGGACTGATCGCCCGACCGATGATCCTTTATCAGTTTTTGGTGCAACTGCGATGGCTGTTGACGGTAACTACAGCAGGCAAACTACGATTGGTTTACTAAGTACAAAACTTCGTTATATTTCAATGCAATTGCTTGACGAAACTGCAACCGGATTTGCCATGGATATTGGCCTAAAGCATAGTGTTAACGAAAAATTAAATATTGGTTTTGAACTGTTGAATCTTGGAAATATGTCAGAACTTCATAAAGAAACACCCCAATTACCTGTACGTATAATTGCAGGTTCCAGTTACGGTTTTACTTTTAATGAAATATATAACTCACTTTTTGTTGCACTGGAAAAGTCATCCTTTGTAGATGGAATTATTATTAGAGTTGGAGAAGTGACTAATTGGAATAAATTGCAATTTATAATAGGAACTCAATTTTCCAAGGAAGTCGCTTCCATTTCCGGTGGAATTGGAATAAGATTAGGTATCTATGATATTAAATATGGTATACAATTTGGTTCACAATCATTGGGAATTCCGCAAATGTTGGATCTGTCGATAACATTACCCTAATGCGAATGAAAATTAATTTAATGAAAATATTGCATAATGTATTATTACTAACACTATTTATTTTATTAATTAGCTGTAAGGCTGAAGAACAAACCACGCCAAATAATAATGTCCCTGAAATGCCAAATATGATTTCAATTGGTGATACTAATAAAATTGAATTGGTTACATGGAATATCGAGCACTTTCCAAAAGCAGATTATACAACAGAATATGTAAAAGCGATTATTGAAGGTTTAGGAGCAGATGTTTTTATATTACAAGAAATTCAATCAAAGAACAAATTTGCTTCTATGTTAGATGAAATGGATAATTATAATTATTATTTACAAACAAACAGTATAGGATTAAACTTGGCGGTTATCTATAATAATGTTTTTGTCAACATTAAAAGCACTATTGAATTATTTATAGAAGATGATTATTATTTTGCCAGCAGGCCTCCATTATTAGTAAATCTTGAATGGCAAAACAACGGAATAACAAAAGAATTAACAATTATAAACGTGCATTATAAATGTTGCGGAGATAATTTGATCAGTTACGTTCCTGATGTAGATGGCAAATGGGACGAGGAGTACCGTCGTTTGAAAGCGTCAGAGCTAATAGAAAAATATATTTCAGATAATTTATCTGATAAAAATGTTATAGTGGCAGGCGATTTTAATGATGCAATTGATGAGGTTGATTCAACCAATGTATTCTTAACATTTTTGGATAAACCAACTGAGTATAAATTTGCCGATATGGACATCGCGATTGGCGATGCGGCAAATTGGTCATGGCAGGGGTGGAGCAGTTCATATCCTGCAATTCATTTTGACCATATTTTAATTAATAATAATCTATTTGATGAATTTGACAATTCGAGTGTAGTTGATGTAATTAAATTAGAAGAATATTTTGAAAATGGTGCAACCGAATATGATAATAATGTATCTGACCATCGACCGGTATATTTTAAATTCACTCCTTAAACCAATAAATAAATAAATTGGAACAGACAAAATCTTCTTGTAGTTTTAAAAAGTAAAGAGATATAGATTAATTAACCGTTTACAGAATAATTTTTCAAAAATAACCATAAGAGGAAATAATGAAGAAAATCCTTAGTATAGTATTAATTCTCGCCGGTTTTGTGATGGCACAAGGTTTTGGCGATTTAATTAGCAATTCTGATGTAAAACACGAAGCTGATGATTATTCAGCAACTTTTGAATTATTAAAACAAGCTGAAGAGTTAGAAGCAAATAATTTTGAAGTAATTTGGCGTTTGGCCCGTGTACATTTCGATTTTTCAGATAATTCGGAAGACGAAGCTGTAATATCTAAAAATATTTATAGCGGTTTTGATTTTGCTGAACGTGCCCTTGCAATGGATACAACTCGGGCGGAATCACATAAATGGTATGGTATTTTGATTGCTCGGGTTGGAGAACTTGAGGGGAAAAAACAAACAATTTTAAATTCATACGAAGTTAAAGAGCATACTTTAAAAGCAATAGAATTAGATCCCGATGATGATGGTAATTATCATGTAATGGGTAGATGGAATTACAAATTAGCTGATCTAAGTTGGGTTGAAAGAAAAATTGCAGGTATAATTTACGCAACACCTCCTCAAGCGAGTTTTGAGGATGCGCGTCAGTTTTTTGGAAAAGCTATTGAATTAGAACCAGATGATATTCGCAACCATGTTTGGTTAGGTAAAACATATGAGGCATTAGATGATGTGGAAGCAGCAAAAAACTCGTACAATGCTGCTTTAGCGATAACTGCTGAAAATGACAGTGACCGTATTCTACAAAAGGAAGCACAAGAATTATTATCTGATTTATAACTTTTTATAACGAGGACGGGATGACGCGACTTAAGGAGAAAAAACTGTCGTCAAAAAGTGTTTTTAAAGGCAGTTTGTTGGATATTTTTGTAGACGAAGTACAGATACATAATGGTAAAAGAAAAGTACGAGAATATACAAAACATCCAGGAGCAGCAGCTGTCATCCCGATTCTTCCTGATGGTAAAATCGGATTAATCCGACATTATCGTTACCCGACGAATCAAATTCACATAGAAGTACCCGCGGGTAAAATTGATCCAGGTGAGGAGATTGAAGTAACTGCTAAACGAGAGCTGCAAGAAGAAATCGGCTACATTTCAAATAAACTAACATTTCTTACAAAGATTAATCCTTGTATTGGTTACAGCGATGAAAGCATTTGGCTATATTTGGGTGAAAAGCTTGAAAAGGTCGATCATATTAAAACCGATGAAAGTATCGAATTTTATCCTGTTTCCATTAATGAAGCGGTTGAATTGGTTTGGTCAGGTGAGGTTACAGATGTGAAGTCAATAATCTCGATATTCTGGCTTGAGAAGTTAATAAACAATAATAAAGTTAAACTATTCTAACCACTAATATGGATCTGACGCAATTTATTAAGTCCAAAGCACTAGAAGTAGGATTTCAAAGAGTTGGTATTAGTTCACCTACTGCGCCGCTTATTCACACTAATTATTTTGATAAGTGGCTTAGTTCCGGTAAAAATGGTACAATGAAATGGTTAGAAAACTTGAAGGAAGAACGGGAAAATATTATTGAATACTTTCCTAAAGTAAAATCAATCATATCTGTAGCAATGAATTATTATACTGACAATGAAAACCCACAAATAAAATTTAGTAAGTATGCACAAGGGAAAGATTATCATATAATTGTTAAGCAAAAGTTGAATGAATTATTTAATTATATAAAAGAAGAATTGAATCAAGATGTCAACGGAATTGTTTGTGTTGATTCATCTCCGATAACGGAGAAACAATGGGCACAAAACGGAGGCATAGGTTGGCAAGGTAAACATACTATTATAATCAATGAAGATTATGGGAGCTGGATGTTTTTGGGCGAATTATTATTGGATATTACTCTAAAGTACGATGTGCCATTTACTAAAGATTTATGCGGTTCATGCACAGCATGTATTGATGCATGTCCAACAAAAGCTCTTTCGGAATACCAATTAGATGCTACAAAGTGCATTTCATATTTAACGGTAGAGTATAAGGGTGAATTTAATATTGCTCAAAAGAGTAAACTAAATAATTGGATTTATGGCTGTGATATATGTCAGCAGGTTTGCCCTTGGAATAAAAAGAAACAAAAATATACAGATGAGGATTCATTTAAACCGATACAGGAGATTGGAAAATATTCATATGAGGATTGGTTAAATATCGATGAGAATTCGTTTAGAAATATATTTAAGGATTCTCCGATTAGACGAATAAAATATGATCGCTTTAGGCGAAATGTTTCTGTATCAAACCAATAAGTCATGGTATTGATTGAGATTGATTAATGCCGTAATTTGTACAATAATTAATAATCTATTATAGGAGGTGTTTATGCCTAAAGTAGGTGTTGTTTTATCAGGATGTGGTGTATATGATGGCGCTGAAATTCATGAATCCGTAATTACGATGTTAGCCATAGATCGAGCCGGAGCTGAAAAAATTATAATGGCTCCTGACATGGATCAATTTCATGTAATAAATCATTTAAATGGTGAGGAAATGGATGGTGATGGAAGAAATGTATTGGTAGAATCAGCTCGTATAGCCCGAGGAGAGATAAAAAGCATTTCAGAAGTCAATGCAAATGAATTAGATGCATTGGTTTTTCCGGGTGGTTTTGGAGTTGCTAAAAATTTAAGTGATTATGCTATGGCAGGGGCTAACTGTACAGTTAATCAGGAAGTAACACGATTAACGCGAGAAGTTCATAAAGCCGGAAAACCGATTGGCGTTATGTGCATTGCACCAACTATGATGGCAAAGATTTTAAATATCGATAGTTTATCAGCAGATTTAACGATTGGCAGTGATGAAAAGACAGCAAACGATATTATAAGTATGGGATCTAATCACGTTGCATGTCCTGCCCAAGGAGTAATTGTAGACAAAGAAAAGAAAATTGTATCTACACCTGCCTATATGGAAGCAAAAAACATGGCAGAAGTTGCCGAGGGAATTGAAAAATTAGTATCAGAAGTGTTAAATATGATAAAATAAATTAAATCAAAGAAAATAAAAAAACACCCATTTGGGTGCTTTTTTATTACACGTAATATGTTTTATTCTTCAATAACAATATCTACCGAGCCTATTCCAACATTGACATCCATTGTAATTGTTGGATAACTACTTTCCCAATTAGGGCTGACCCATAATTTATTTTTCTTTTGTTTCAGTCCATAAATATCAACTGATGACAAAAAAGAAGAATCAACATATATTTCAATATTAGCCTTTTTAGGTAGTATCATGTCCAATGAACCTAACCCAACATCTACATTTATGTCGGTATCATAAATTCTGTCACCACTGAAATCGATATCTGCTGAACCTAAACCGATATTAATATCTACCTTTTTTGCTGCAAGATTGCCTAAACCGAAAACATCTAAATCTCCTAACCCATTCTCAATACTTACTGATTCACAAACAACATTATTCCTTTTATTAATTTCAAGTTCAACATCACTTAATCCACAATTGATATTTAATTTTGTAATTGAAATATTTGTCAAATCTATTTCAGCATCGCCCACGCCAAAATCCAAGAATAGGTCCGTTTTGATTTGAGGAGGAAAATAGAATTCCATTTCATTTTCAAAATGTTTTAACTTATAACCACATGGATTTTTGTCTTTATCCTTTTCAGTTTTGATGGTCAATACTCCACTAGACGAAACAGATTCTATATTTATTTTTGGAGTGATTCTACGGCTATCGTATGTTATTGAACCTTCGATTATATTTTTTGCATCACTCGATCCAATTGTTAGTTCACCTAAGCCGTAAGATATTGACACATCTAAATCTTTATATTGACGTGTATTGAAACTATAAGAATCAACTACTTCATACTCATTACAATCGTCACTTTGGGAAAAGATAAATGAACTTGTGATAAGTATAATACTTAATAAAAATATAATTGTTTTTTTCATTGTGTAACCTCATTGTTTTCAATTGAGACTGGTTTCTGTAAATCTATAAGTAATTCTCGCGCTTTAACTCGAACTTTTGAGTTATCATCCATTTTGCTTACTACTTCGAGTAATGGTATTAAATCAATTGATTTGTTTTTTTCTAAAATATTTAATGATTCTAGACGCATTTCAAAATTATGATCATCCAACAGAATGCGTTTACAAGCGTTAATTAAATCGGGAGAAGATTGATATCGAGATAATGTTTCCATGGACTGCAGTTTCACACTTTGGTCTGTTTCAGATAAAATAGATGATATTAAGACCATTCGTGATTCACCATCTGGTGTTATTCTTCTGATTTGCTTGCCAGCCTGATATCGATTGTCGATATCGTCGTCATTTAAAAGTAAATAGTACAATATTTGTCTAATGTTCTTATCATTAACATTTCCGGAAACATTAAATCTATTATCGGTATGCGAAACCAATTTAATTGAAGATGGAGATAGTGTGGATTGGTCTATTTGTAAATCCGAAAGAACACCAGATTGAATCAATTTATTCATATCTACTTTTTCTTGACCGCTAATGTCAATTGGTTGATCTCCAATGGGTAAAAATAGTAAGCGACCTGCAATTAGTCCAATTATTACATATGTAGCAACTGCCCAAACAGGTTGTCTTGTTTTTGCAATAGATATAACTTCATTCTTAATCTTATCAAAAATGGTTGATAGTATCGAGCTGGTTGTCTCTTTACCGCTTAGAATTTGTATCTTACCACGGAGTAAATTTCTGCTACCTTGTAAAAATTCTTCAGAAGGACCTAATGTTGATATCTCTTTAGTTGTTTCTATAGAAGATTTTAGTTCATCTACGTAATATCGTAATTCGGAATTAGTTTTTAGTCCCTGCTCAAGTTTCCTTTTTGATGTAATACTTAGTGCATTACAAATATATAAAGCAGCTTGCTTTTTTTGTTGCTCTGAAATATTGTTAGGCATAGTGATATTCCTTTAAACTAACACGTAATTTTTCCATTG
The DNA here is from genome assembly GCA_030621275.1 of bacterium. Classification (GTDB taxonomy): domain Bacteria; phylum Fidelibacterota; class Marinisomatia; order Marinisomatales; family JAHJCW01; genus JAHJCW01. The sequence goes on from JAUXHY010000012.1 coordinate 10,467, forward strand.
CGCGGAACAGATATTTTTTTACTGTTCCATCAGATAAATCCAAAATATTGGCGATGTCTTTTATTTTTAATTGTTGTAAATGTTTTAAAATAAAAACTGTTCTTTGTTGATGAGATAGTGTTAATAATGATTGGTTGATAGCTATTATCAATTCTTCACGATTATCTTTATTGCTTTGTGGATCATAAACCCAATCCAAAAAATCGTGTCCGCTATCTTCCTTTGGTTCAACAATTGTCATTTTGGAATGCTTTCTTTTATAATTATAGGCTGTATTTGCCGCAATACGATAAATCCAGGTATAAATATCACTCTCAAAACGAAATTTAGATATATTTTTGTATACCTTAACAAACGTCTCCTGATAGATATCTTCGGCGTCCTCTTTATTTTGTGCAATTTGTAATGTTAGTGTCATTATTCTTGTATCATAGATTGAAACAATTTTGTGGAACGATTCAGTATCGCCAGTCTGTGCTTTAATTATTAAGTCTCTAGTTGTTTTATCCACAAATCTGTTTCATTTCAGTATTTTTGACACTGATTGTTTAAAAATGGTTGTCATTGTTTATGTTTTAGGATTGAATCTAATTAAATAAATAACATAAAAAAACCCTCATAAACTGAGGGTTTTTTTATCAATATTTTAATAGACGTTACGATATAACACTTACAATTTTCTTGTCGCGACTTTTCTTACCAAATTTAACAATCCCATCAGCAATAGCAAATAGTGAATCATCTGCAGCGCGTTTAACATTCTCACCGGGATGTACTTTTGTACCACGTTGCTTTAAAATAATTCCTCCCGATAGTATTGTCTGACCATCATATACTTTGACACCGAGCCGTTTAGCATTTGAATCACGACCATTCCGGGAACTACCTTGTCCTTTCTTATGTGCCATTATTTAGATTCCTTCTTTGTTGTTTTTGCCTCTGCAGTCTTTTTTGCAGGTGCTTTTTTTGTAGGTGTAGATATTTTAATACTATTCACCTTGATTGACGAAAAATCTTGTCTATGCCCATTTTTGCGTTGATATCCTTTTCTACGTTTTTTCTTATAGACAAGGATTTTTTTAAGACGTCCGTGCTCTAATATTTCTGCCGAAACTACAGCACCTTTTACAGCAGGTTTGCCAATTCTTATATTTTTCCCATCATCAGTCAGTAATACATTATCAAAGTTGACTTTGTCGCCAACTTCTGAAGATAGGCGAGCTACCTGAAGTTTATCACCTTCAGCAACTTTGTATTGTTTTCCTGCTATATTTACGATTGCGTACATTTTCTCTCCTAAAAAAGCTTGCGAATTTAAGTCTTGGAATTATCCTTTTCAAGTGCATTTGTAACATTTTTACCATCTGATAATGTAATAAACTCAAATTGATCTCTGTGTATCTCAGGATTAGCTTCAATCTTGATATGAACAAAATTTTTCCACATCAATCCTCTAAGTGCTTTTTTCTTATGTACCCGAAGGAATTCTTCAATTTCAGGATGCAAAAGAAGCTTTAACCGCAAACTGCGACGCTTAGATTTGTAGCGTCTCAGCCAATGATCAATTCTTGTAATAAGGGTTTCTTTCGATATGATTTGTCCTGCCCCATGGCAAGTTGGACATTCTTCCGTCATACTATCCAATAAACTTTGACGTATTCTTTGTCGGGTCATTTCTAATAACCCAAATTCTGATATCGGTGACACTGCAACTTTTGCACGATCCTTCTTTAACTCATTACGTAATTCATTATAAACTTTCCGTTGATTATTTTGTTCACGCATATCAATAAAGTCAATAACAATTAATCCTGATAGGTCGCGCAATCTGAGTTGTCTTGCGATTTCTCTGGCTGCTTCCAAATTAATCTTAAGCGAATTTTGCTCGTGTAATTGTTTACCAATAAATCTTCCACTGTTAACATCAACAACTACCATTGCCTCAGTCTTTTCAATAACAAGATACGCACCGCTTTTCAGTCTTGCAATAGGACTCATTAATTTTGAGATCTCAGCTTCAATGCCCATGCTCTCGAAAAGTGGAGATTTAATTTTATATAATTGAAGTCTTTC